>CAYSZB010000023.1:0-33785 GCA_964435475.1 uncultured Anaerolineaceae bacterium
AGCCTTCCAAGCTAACATTCGCCGGTTCGAATCCGGTCGCCCGCTTTTTTGATTTAAAGAGGGAATACATTTGCCGGTTTACCAAATGGCATTTCCGCGTTGCTCCTACGAATCCGGTCACCCGCTTTTTTGATTTAAAGGGGGATAAATATTCGCTGGTTTGCACCTGAGACTATAAAACCGGGCATCTAGTAGACTTCAGTCTCCTCCACAGGTTTTTGTCTCTTTTGAGCCCTGATTAAGATGGTCAGGGATGTAATTCCACCGACCAAGCCCATTGCGGGTCCCAAGAAAGGAAAAGCATATAAGGAATTATCAATTAAGAAGAATAATAATTGTGGACCGGCAATCCATGACAAAGTTATCAGGAGAACTTCCCAGAAGGTTAATTTAAACGATTTCTGAATGGCCAAAGCCATGACCAGACCACCAATGCCTAAAGGTAATGGCGAAAGACGGAGCCCTAATTCATGAAAACTGTATCCACAGAAGAATAATGCAACCACCCACCCAATGATGATCCAAATTTTCTCTCTGCGCAACAGCCCATATGCCTGGTTGAGGATCACTACCAAGAGACCTCCAAAACCAAAACCCAAGATGGTAAGGAAAGGGATAATCATGAAGAATTCACTCATACTACCTCATACCCAGCAATAACCATAAAATAAGGATCATCCAAACGGTTGAGGATGCCATGACAATGTAAAGCAATGCAGGACTGAGTACTTTGTGTGTACCAATTTTTCTTTGCTTCCTGCTGTCATAGTCGGCAGCAATTGTAGAGAAGTTCGGCGATGATGGGTCTGTGCTTCCGGGCAATTCGCGCAGTCGTTTCCTCGCCCTGTGGAGGATTGCCATGGTCACCAGGCTTCCCAAGAATACTTCCAGAAGTCCTTTGATGATCAAGGTTATTGATCCATAATGAATAGATGTGGCAAGAAAAAAGCCAATACCCCAGGAGAATGTGATAAAGAAAATCTCTTTCCAGTTCAGGCGGTACGATCTCCATAATGATAGTGCGAGAACCAATCCACCGATGACCCCTTTTATCCCATAGACATTCCCGGATAAGGTAATATTTAGTCGGAGAAAATGGTAATAATTGACCAGCCATGCTAATGTCCATCCCAGGATGATTAAGATTGGTTTTGGTATTACATATAATTCCTTTAAGATCGTCACAAGGACCCAGCCATAGAAAACCCCGGATAGTATAAGTAAAAATAAAAATATTGAGGCCTGGTAAGAAATTCCTCTAACATATAACAAATCATAGCCTAAACCTTCACTGGTAGTTAACACCGTTACGGACAGCAGTAGAAAATAAGCTATCGAAGGCCAAAAAGCCCAGCGTTTTTTTCCTGAAGGACTGGGTGGGAGTACAGCCCCTGAAATAAATAATTCATCGAACCATGTGACAAACCTGCGCCACATACCTGGTTTTGGGGTTGGATAGGGGTTGATAACCTTACCCGTTGCATATTCGTTCCTGACCATGCCCTCCGACCTGGTTGTCGAATGCAGAACCGGTTCGGATTTTGGCGGAGCAACATCCTCTATTCCAGACACCCCGCTTTCTTCCAAGGGAGAACTTGCCTGGATCGGTCCCTTCTTGAGTGGGCTGTTATCTTTGCCCTCTCCGATTCTTACCTCCGGCTTTATCGGGGCTGGATGCTCCTCTCGCAACCCTGAGCTTTCAGTTTTTCCTGTTTCTGCTTTGGGAAGGCTGAGGGCATCTACAAAACTCTGTATATCCGAGTAGCGCTCCTCAGCCAGCCGGCTGAGCGCTTTCTGCATCGGCACTTTCATCGCATCCGGCAAACCTTCCAGTGATCCATACCCCTTAAGCACATGGGCGGTCATGATGGCAGGCGGGGTGTCCCCGTTGAAGAGGATCTTCCCGGTATAAGCTTCATAGATAACGCATGCCAGTGCGTACTGGTCCATTGCAGGGGTGACTGGCTGGTTCAGCCAGATCTCCGGCGGGATGTAGGTCGGGGTGCCCAGGATGGCACCGGTGTGCGAGGTCATCCCGGTTTCCATCAATGCCCTGACCAGACCAAAATCGGTCAGGAAGTATTCGCCCTGCACTGAGCGGATGATGTTACTCGGTTTGATATCGCGGTGCAGGAAGCCACGCTGGTGGGCGTAGTGCAGCGCGCTGCCTACATCCTTTACCAGGTGCATCACCTCGTTATGAGATAAAGCACCTTCATCTTTGAGAATGCGGTCCAGGGACTTGCCTTCGATGTAGCGCATGGCAATAAAATAACGGCCTTCAACTTCGGCGGTATCCAGAATCGTGGCGATATTGGGGTGGAACAGGTTGGCGGCAGAGCGGGCTTCCCGCAGGAAACGGGTGTAGGCGGTGTTGTCATATACCAGGGAAGGTTTGAGCACTTTCAGCGCCACTTCCCGCTCCAGAACCGTGTCCATCGCACGGTAAACATCAGCGGTCGCGCCGCTGCCTAATAGCTCGATAACCTGGTATTTCCCCAGTTTCATCATCGTCTAACCGGCAATCTCCCTGTGTGATCTGCTGTGTTTGCCCATACTGGAGAGGATTATAACATGAGGTCGCTCAGTGCCCTGGAATCCTGGTGGAAAAGACGAATACTTGTTAAGCCAGGTGATGTTTCAGTCACCTGTAAACCCATGCAAAATGATAGCTGGATGATATAATTTTAAAAGTCACTAACTGAATTATTTTTTCAAAAACTCATCCCCTCTGATTTTGATTGGTGAGGAAATGGGAGGACGTCAATGCAACTTGGCAAATACGAAATTATTGAAGAACTGGGTCATGGCGGCTTTGGCACCGTCTATAAAGCCACTGATACCGCCCTCAGTCGTACGGTAGCTTTGAAGATCCTTCATCCCCAACTGGCAGCAGATGCGGACTTTGTGGAGCGTTTTCGCAAGGAAGCCCGTCTCTTGGCCAGGCTGGACCATCCCAACATCGTCACGATCTATGACTTTGGTGAGATCGAGGGGCGCTATTACATCTCAATGCGCTACCTGCCGGGCGGCAACCTGGCACAGCGCATCCAAAAGACAAGTGGGTTGCCCTACACTGAAGCCCTGCGCATCATGGGGCAGCTGGTAGACGGTCTATCCTATGCCCACGGGCAGGGCTTGATCCACCGGGATATGAAACCCCTCAATGTGCTCTTCGACCAATATAATAGAGCAGTGATCACTGATTTTGGGCTGGCCAGGGTTGCCCAAAGCAGCAGCTCGAGCGCATCCTCATCGATGGGCGGGGTGGGTGTGGGCACGCCGTATTACAAGGCACCCGAGATCTGGCGGGGGGAGAAAGCCACCCCGGCAGCGGACCAGTACAGCCTGGCTTGCATGCTGGTGGAGATGCTCAGTGGGAAAGTGCTCTTTGATGCCGATTCGACCCCCACAGTGATGCTGAAGCATTTTGAACCGGTGAAGCTGCCGGATCTACCGGGTAGGGATATCCCCATTACAGCACAGGGTGCCATATTGACTGCATTGGGAAAGACACCTGCCGGAAGGCATGCCAGTCTGGCTGAATTCATCGAAAAGCTGCAGGAAACCCCCAAAGTATTGGGAACAGCTGTTGAAGAAGATATGGGAAGAGAGAGGAAAGGTAAGCAGCAGCCCAGAAAATGGTTAGGCATATCGTCAAGACAGGGTCGCGAAACACAGGGAGTGCCACAAGACAATGATAGATCAGTAGAAGATACTGCCAATCCCGAATTGGCTGAACAAAAAAATGTCAAGCGTAGGAAAATTAAGAAAGTCATACTATGGACCGCAATCAGCCTTGTTTCAGCTGGTGCTATTTTTGGTATTGTTTTTATGTCCATAAAATTCTTTCGTAACGCGTATATCCAGCGCAATGCAAGAGCAGCTGAATCATCCATTGGCCAAATGGTCGAGATCCCTGCAGGCAATTTCCTGATGGGCAGCG
Source organism: uncultured Anaerolineaceae bacterium (assembly GCA_964435475.1). Classification (GTDB taxonomy): domain Bacteria; phylum Chloroflexota; class Anaerolineae; order Anaerolineales; family Anaerolineaceae; genus CAYSZB01. The sequence continues at coordinate 3,947 of CAYSZB010000023.1, forward strand.
AATCAGGCGATAATGATGAACAACCTGAACACTCTGTTTACCTGGACACCTATTATATTGACAAATATGAGGTGACCAACGCCCAGTATATTCAATGTGAGGTGGCGGGTGGGTGCAGCGGGACAGCCGACAGATCCAGCAAATATGCCAATCATCCAGTGACCAATGTTACCTGGTATGAAGCGGATGAATACTGCCGCTGGGCGGGAAAACGCCTGCCAACCGAAGCCGAATGGGAGAAGGCGGCGCGCGGTACAACAACCTGGACCTACCCCTGGGGAAATTCAAAACCAACCTGGGTAAAAGCGAATTACCGGTATGATCTTTTTCCTTTGATGGGTACCACCGCAGTGGGTAGTTTTCCTGAAGGCGCCAGTCCCTATGGGGTGCTGGACATGGCAGGGAACGTCTGGGAATGGATGTCAGATTTGTATGGAAGTGATTATTATGGCAGCCAAACAGAGTGGAACAACCCGACCGGGCCAGCAAATGGTGATAGGCGAGTTTTGCGCGGTGGTTCCTGGTTCAGTAATGAGTGGTGCCTGCGTGTCTCGCTCCGGAGCAGCATCGGGCCGGACGATGCGGGCAGCGATGTTGGCTTCCGGTGTGTCACCTCACCATAAGTTGGCTTCTGAAATCCTGGTTTCTGGATTACTGCAGGGGAGTTTGAGGGGGTTGTGACCCCCTCAAGGTATAATACAAAACAAAACTCGGGGTTTTCCGATGCAACTGGGTAAATACGAAATAATCGAAGAACTGGGTCGGGGCGGGTTTGGCACTGTCTACAAAGCCCATGACACCGTCCTGGATGTGGATCGGGCATTGAAGGTCTTGCATCCCGCCCTGGTATCTGATGTCACCTTCCTCGAACGCTTCAAACAGGAAGCCCGGCTGGCGGCAAAACTTAATCATATCAATATCGTTCCTGTATATGATTATGGCGAGATCGATGGCCGTTTTTTCCTGGTGATGAAATACATGCCTGGCGGTTCACTAAAGAATTTGCTTGAAAGAGAAGGCAAACTGAACCAGGCCAGAGCCATGGGTATTCTCGCCCAGGTGGGCAGGGGCATTGCTTATGCTCACTCTCTTGGTGTCATTCACCGTGACCTTAAACCAGGCAATATCTTGTTTGAAGACGACGCCCATATAGCGGTCAGTGATTTTGGCTTCGCCCGAACTGCTATAAAGAATTCTGCCAGTTTATCCACCTCTGGAGGGCTCCTGGGCACCCCGGCTTACATTGCACCGGAGATCTGGTGGGGAAAAATTGCTGTTCCCCAGACTGACATTTACAGTATGGGATGCATCTACTGCGAAATGATCAGTGGCAGGATCCTTTTTGATGGCGATAGCCCGGCAGAGGTCATGACCAGGCATGTCATCAACCATCCCGCCCTGCCCGAGGAGATCAAGGGTGAACAGGTGCCGATCGTCAATCGATCGCTGGCGGTTGACCCACAAGATCGCTTTCAACAGGTCGAGCAGTTCATCTCAGCCCTGGAGGGCAATTCAAACCGAGAGGACCTTATTCATGAAGCTCCAGGCAGCCTGCCGCAGAAGCCAAACCCGCAAAAGAAGACATTTATTACCATGACCGGCATCACATTGTTCATCGGTCTTATCACGATCCTGATCGGGCTTTTTGGCGGTCAGTTGCTTGGCTTGCTCAAACCTGGCACGGTTCCAACCACCCAGGCTGCTCCAACCGCACTGCCCGCAGCATCGATTGACCAGCCAACCTTGATGGCCGTCAACAGTCCAACTGGCGCTCTTACCCTTATACCGGGGCATACATTCGCTGTGATCGAATATGTTAATGGCGAAGCTCATTTTCTTCATACAAATGGCAGGGAGAGCCTGCTGACAGGCCTTGATAATTACATCCTGAATGAAAGTGGGACGATCACAACCGGGGAAGGCGTAATACAGATCGCCTTGAGCCCCGAGGTGGTCCTTCTCCTCGATAAATTCACCCAACTGGAGCTTTTATACCCGGATACTTCATTTGATTCTGCATCAGCAGGCAAACTTACTCTGCTTTACGGCCGGATGTTGGTGCATCTAAATACAAATGGGGTTGAAGACCTGGTCGTCCATGTGTTGTCAGGTGCAAAAGCCCGGGTTTCAGGTTCCATCATGGGGCTGGTTTTTTTACCAGGCGAAGATAATTATTTCCAGGTTGATTGTATCGAAGGCCACTGCTCCCAGCTTGATGAGGATGAGACTGCATCATTGAGCCTGGGCGCAGGGCAGAGCGGGATCATTGCTAATCAACAGCCACCCATGCTGAAAGCGGAAAACTTGGTCATAGCGGACTGGCAGGAGCTGGTCATGAACGCCAGTTACAATTTCGATTGGATGACTGATGCTGCTGGGGGTCTCACAGTGACCCCGACCCCTGTAGAAAATACCAACCTTCCGGCATCGATCGCTAGCAGTACGAAGAAGGTTAACCCATCGATTACCCCAACCCAAACAACCACTCCGACCAGGTCGACGATCTTCACCAACACACCAACGCCAACGCCAACACTAACACCCCCCACTCCAATCATCATTACGAAGACCTTTACCAGCACCCCCACGTCTACACCATCCGGCGGCACCTGTAATGGTTACACGATCACCATCTTGCCGGAGGGGGCAGGGTCGGTCCAGCTTTCACCTGCGCCTAATTGCCCTGGTGGGTACCTTCAGGGCACTGTGGTGACTGCCTCGTATTCCACCAATACCGGTTACATGTTCCAGCAGTGGATGACGTCGGGTTGCACACCATCATCATCCACCTGCTCATTAACAGTCACGCAGCATACTTATTGGAATATCAACTTCTACACCTGCCAGGAACTGCGCTTAAGTGTTTCCCCGGATGGCAGCTATGGATCGATCTCGGTGCAACCGCCGCCTGATTGCGGCAGCCTTTACAACCCCAACACCGCGATCACTCTTCTTGCCAACCCTGCGCCGGGTAAGGTCTTTTTATACTGGGATGAAGGCTATCCCAAAGAAAACCCGCGCGTGGTGCATGCTCAATCTAATCTATCATATAGAGCGATGTTCGGGAGCCAATAAAGAGTGAGAAAGGAATATAATTTTTCCAATGTCACTGGGTAAATATGAAATAATCGAAGAACTGGGTCGGGGTGGCTTTGGCACTGTCTACAAAGCGCATGATACCGTCCTGGATGTGGATCGGGCATTAAAGGTATTGCATCCCACCCTGGTATCTGATGTCACCTTCCTCGACCGCTTCAAGCAGGAAGCCCGCCTGGCAGCCCGGCTGGATCATCCCAATATTGTCCCCGTCTATGATTATGGTGAGATAGATGGGCGTTTCTTCTTGGCAATGAAGTATATGCCGGGAGGATCGTTAAAAGATATCCTCAGGCAGGAAAAAAGGTTGGATGAAAAACGGGCGCAGGTGATCCTGAAGCAGGTATGCCAGGGGATGGCATATGCTCATCAACAGGGGATCGTGCATCGCGATCTCAAGCCGGGCAACATCCTGTTCGATCAGCAGGGAAATGCCTGCGTCAGTGACCTGGGATTTGCCAAATCATTGGGAACCTCGGCCAGTGCATCGCTGAGCTCTTCAGGGGGCATGGTTGGCACGCCGTCGTATATGGCACCGGAGATCTGGCGCGGAAAGCCGGCCACCCCAGCATCAGATGTGTACAGCCTGGCATGCATTTATTATGAGATGCTGACCGGCAAGGTGCTGTTTGATGGTGAAAGCCCGGCCGATATTGTCACTAAGCATGTGGTGGATGGACCGCAGATCGAGAAAACGCTCCCCAAGGAGACAGTTACAGTCCTGGAAAAAGCGCTGGCTAAAGAACCTAAAAAGCGTTTTGGGGATATTGTGGCCTTCCTGCAGGCATTGAAGGAGCTGCGGGAACCTGTGGCAACATCTACGATTGGAATTCATGAAGAATCGTTTTCAGATCGGTCTAAACGGGCATCAGATTTATATCAGACTTCAAAAAATGTCTCCCAACCCGATACGGTCGTTGATAAAAACCAGGTTTCTTTATCGAGTAACGATCGAAGTGAATTACCTGCTGGTCAGAATAAAGACAGGCGACTTTCCAAAAAAATGATAATTGCCATAGCCATCATTGTTCCCATCCTGATTGGTGCCATGGCACCGATTCTGTACAATACCTTTAAAAACGCCAGGCATTACAATTCTGCCATTGCCTTCGCACATGCCGCAGCAACTGATGCCCAGTCAACGGATGATCCTGATTTACAACGTTTTAATTGGTATGCAGCGATTCAATATTCGTTGGTTGCTAAAAATTATCGTCAATCAGCTGAGATCGACCGTCTTGTATTGCAGGCTGAAACTGCGATCGATGCGTTGGATGGCGCAATCAGGCTTAATTACCAAACTGCTGTGGACGGGGAGCTGCCGGATGAAATGGTGATCAGCCGGGTCATCCCTGTTAACTCCGATCTTTACCTCTTCGATTCGACAGGCGGGCAGATTGTCCACTTGATACCTGGCAGAGAGGCCTATACTGTAGACGACAGCTTTAGCTGTTTTTCGGGCACTTATTCAGGTGTCGTGGTTGGCGACCTGGTTGGGATGGTTTCAATAACAATCAATAATATCTATGAAACGCCGATCATGGCGATGGACAGCTCCGGCAACCTGTTGTTTTGTGCCCCGGGTATGAGCCCTCAGGCAGCCTCCCTGGTCCAACCTCAGGGAGGGATCGGGAACATTAAAAGTATTCTATATGATTCCTATTCTGGTCATTTATTTATCCTTGATCCGCGCTACAATGCCCTGTGGGTCTACTCTGGCTCTGATCTGCAGTTCACGGGTGAACCATATTCGCTCTTTACTTACTTCCCCATGGACTTGACAGCTGCCATTGATCTGGCTGTTAACGGCGATGAACTTTATATCCTGTTTGATGATGGTCACATGGCCACCTGTAATGCCCCGGGGTTTACAGTTTCTCAGATCAACTGCATCAATCCCGCTCAAATCATCGACCCACGTGAGAATAGTCCTGCCATTGATTTCTTAAACCTGGAGCTCAGCCAATCATTGTTCATAACACCACCTGATCCATCTGTAATGTTGTTGGCTTCAGATACAGCCGAAATATTCCAACTTAATCGCCGCCTGGTTCTCAATAGGATATATCGCGGCCGATTTGAAAAAGAGCTGGCAGAAGGTCAGGAAGCCACTGCCTTTGCTTTATCATCGAACCGCCTTGCGTTCCTGGCATTTGAAAATGAACTTTTTTATGCTGTGATCCCATAATGAATCTGATATTAATTGGAAAACAGCAGAGGTTATAATTCAATAAAACTTGGGGTTTACCTATGCAGCTGGGTAAATATGAAATAATCGAAGAACTGGGTCATGGCGGCTTTGGCATCGTCTATAAAGCCAAAGACCTTGCCCTGGGTCGTGAGGTCGCCCTCAAGGTCCTGCATTCACAGCTTTCCGGTGACCTGGACTTCATTGACCGCTTCCGGCGCGAAGCCCGGAACCTGGCGCTATTGGAACACGCCAATATCGTTCCCATCCATGACTTTGTCGAATTCGAGGGGCGCTACATCATCGCCATGCGTTATTTACCCGGCGGCAGCCTCGCCCAGCGGGTAAAAGAGCATGGCGCCATTCCCTTTGCTAAAATGCTGCCCATCATTGAACAGGTGGTTAATGGCCTTGCATACGCCCATTCCGAAGGGGTGATCCACCGCGATATCAAGCCGGCCAACATCCTCTTCGACAGGCAGGGCAACGCCATCCTGACCGATTTTGGTCTGGCAAAGGCAGCCTCAGGCGGCAGTATTTCCTTGACCTCGCTCGGTTTTGGTGCGGTGGTCGGCACGCCCAATTACATCGCCCCGGAGATCTGGGATGGCAAAGCGGTCACCCCGGCGGTGGACCAGTACAGCCTGGGCTGCGTGGTCTATGAGATGCTGACCGGGGAGAAATTGTTCGAGGGCGACAGCACCCAGGCCTTGATCGCCAAACACCTGGTGAAAGGTGCCCAATTGCCTGACAGGTGGCCGCAGGACGTGCCCGGCGGAATGACCAAAGTGTTAGCCAGAGCCCTGGCTAAGGAACCCGAAAAACGTTTTGGGGATATCACAGCCTTCCTGCAGGCGTTGCAGGCTCTCCAGGAACCGGGAGCAGCGCCTGGATTCAGAAGGTTTAGCAGAGCGACACGACAACAGGAGAAAAAGCACCGCCGGCAGAAGAACAGCGGGGCTGACCAGGTCATAAATGATGGTCTTGATCAACCTGTTGCAAGCCCTGCTCACCCCGGAGAAGCAAAACAGGAGAAGTCTTTGCCTTGGGAGCGGTTTTTCCGGAGAATCAGATCGTCCAATCTCTGGCCTTTCAGTTTAATGGTTGGGATTGGTGTCGTCCTGTTGATCGTTTTATTCATTGTGTTGTGGAAAAAGGTATCCCCCCCTGAAGCAGGGCTTGAAAAAGCGACCACCACCAACACGCAGGTGGTGATGAATACGGCAACCAGCACCGTCACATCAACGCCAACTGAAGAGCCGACCGAAACGCCCACCCGGATCCCGACCAAAACAATGACACTGGAACCAACATTGGGCATCGGCTCAATCAAGGTGCGCGGGCGCGACGGCATGGAGATGGTATACGTGCCGGCAGGCAACTTCATGATGGGGAGCACTGAGAGCAGTAATGAGCAGCCGGTGCATGCGGTATACCTGGATGGGTACTGGATCGATAAGTATGAGGTAACCAATGGGCAGTATGCCAAATGTGTGGCAGCGGGCGAGTGTGATCTACCGAATAGCAGCGAGTCGTATACACGGGACAGTTATTACGGGGACAGTACGTATGCCAACTACCCGGTGATCTATGTCAGCTGGCATGATGCTGTGGATTACTGCCAGTGGGCAGGAGGGCGTTTGCCGAGTGAAGCGGAATGGGAGAAGGCGGCGCGGGGAGGAGAGGATGAGCGGACCTACCCATGGGGTGAAGGGATTGATAGCAATCGGGCGAACTATGACAGAAATGTAGGTGACACCACAGAAGTTGGCAGTTACCCGGGAGGCGCCAGTCCATACGGGGTGCTGGATATGGCGGGGAATGTCTGGGAATGGGTGCAGGACTGGTATGGTAGTAGTTATTATGGCAGCCAAACAGAGTGGGACAACCCGGCAGGACCGGCAAACGGAGATTACCGGGTTTTGCGCGGTGGTTCCTGGTTCAATGATGAGTGGGACCTGCGTGTCTCTTACCGGGGCGGCCTCGAACCAGTCAATTCGTACTACGATGTTGGCTTCCGGTGTGTCACCTCGCTTGTTCCTTAGGTTTCTGGAATCCTGGATTCTGGATTCCTGCAGGGGAGTTTGAGGGGGTTATGACCCCCTCAAGACCGCTGGAAATAGGTGACAATAGATGACTGAACAGATTCTTTGGGACAAATTGGTTTCTCTGGACAACCTTTTTTTGGCTTTTCATAAGGCGGCTTTGGGTAAGCGTGCCAAGGCCAGCGTGGCAAATTATGAATTCTACCTGGAAGAAAACATTTTCAATTTGCAGGATGAACTGATCTCGGGAATGTATAGCCATAGTCCCTATCATAGTTTTACCATCCATGATCCAAAGAAACGCCTGATCAGTGCTGCAACCTTCAGGGACCGCGTGGTGCACCACGCCCTGGTGAATGTGATCGAACCGCTCTTTGAACCTAGGTTTATATATGACAGCTATGCCAACCGGGTTGGCAAGGGGACGCATAGGGCACTTGACCGCTGCTCGCGGTTTCTGAGACGCTATCCTTACTACTTGCAGCTGGATATCAGCCAATATTTTCCATCCATCGATCACCAGGTTATGCTGCAGACGCTACAGCATGTGATCAGGGACCAGAAGGTTCTTGACCTGTGTACCCTGATTTTACGTAGTGGTGAGAATATCCTGGACTCGGAATACGAGATGACCTGGTTCCCTGGGGATGACCTGCTGGCTGCCCTCAGGCTACGGGGACTGCCGATCGGCAACATGACCTCCCAGTTCTGGGCGAATGTCTACCTGGACCCTCTCGACCAGTACATTAAGCGGACGTTGAAATGTAAGGCCTACCTGCGTTATGTGGATGACATGGTCCTTTTTGCTGACACCAAGCAGGAACTGCATGCTCATCTGGGTGCCATCATCAAAAAGCTGGAAAAATTGCGCTTGACCATCCATGCCGGACGTGCCCAGGTGACCCCATCACGCCATGGGATCACCTTCCTGGGGTTCCGCCTGTTCCCTACCCACCGCAGGTTAAAACGTGAGAAGGTGGTTATGGCAATATCGCACATAAAAGCATCGTATAACCAGTTATGCCATGGGATGATCAGCGCACAAACCTTTGATGCCAGGCTGCAAGGCTGGATCAACCATGCCTGTCATGGAGACACCTGGGGGTTGCGGCGGGCTGTTCTTCGACAGATCGGGATCCTGGCAGATCACTATGCCTGAGATGAAAGAATCACCGATTTTTAGCAAAACCTATGATCTGCTGCTCTGGATCAATAGCCATACGGGGCATTTCCCCAAGAGCGAACGTTTCAGGTTAGCCAAACGTATCGAGGATGCTGCCTTTAATTTTCACGATGCAATTCTCAGGGCAACAGGATCTGCAGCAGATAGCAATGCCTTGGCACAAGCCGATCATGAACTGATGCGCCTGAAGTTCCTGTTACGGTTATCAAAGGACAGCCACCTGACAAACCAATCCCAATATGAGCATTGCATGCGCATGCTGGTTGAGATAGGAAGACTGTTAGGGGCTTGGATGAAGCACTTTAATCAGTCTGAGGACTGATCATTGTGGGGGGCGCCAGGTGAATTTGCGCGGTGGTTCCTGGAACAATAATGAGAGGAACCTGCGTGTCTCTAACCGGAACAACAACGAACCAGACAATACGAACAACAATATTGGCTTCCGGTGTGTCACATCGCTTTCTATTTTTGATAATTATCAACTAGCCGGGATCCTGGGTGCCAATTACATCACCCAGGGAGTGCTGTTGAAAGCGAGCGCTGGCTGTCCCTGCCCGAGATGGGCGAACATTAAGAATGCCTGCCATCCTGGTACCTATTTGACTTGATGGCAGGCATGATCAGTCCATAGCGTTGAGCTAGCGTGTCAGAAGAAAAGGAGATCTAAAGATTAATGCTAACAAAGTTGTGTAGGAGCCTCATGGGATATAATTAGTCAGATTTCTATTTGATATAGGGGTAGACCTATGCAGCTTGGCAAATACGAAATTATCGAAGAACTGGGTAAGGGTGGCTTTGGCATCGTTTACAAAGCCCATGATCAAACCCTGGGGCGTGATGTCGCCCTCAAGGTGCTGCACCCCCAGCTGGCAGCCGATATGGACTTCGTGGAGCGCTTCCGGATTGAGGCCCACAGCCTGGCGGTCCTGGAGCAAGCCAACATCGTACCGATCTATGATTTTGGTGAAGCCGAAGGCCGGTTCTTTATTGCCATGCGCTACCTGCCGGGCGGCAACCTTGCCCAGCGCATCCAAAAGACTGGTGGAATACCGTTTGATGAAGCGCTGAATATCTTCAACCAGGTGTGTGACGGGTTAAGCTATGCCCACCGCAAAGGGATCATCCACCGCGATATCAAACCGGCTAACATCCTGTTTGACGAGGAGGGGCATGCGGTGATCACCGATTTTGGGCTGGCGAAGGTAGCGCAGATGGCCAGTGCCGCTTCGACGTCAATGAGCGGCAGTGGTGTGGGGACGCCCTACTACAAGGCACCCGAGATCTGGCGGGGCGAGAAAGCCGGACCTGCCACAGATCAATACAGCCTGGCCTGTGTGCTTTCCGAGATGTTGAGTGGGAAGATTCTGTTTGATGGCGAAACGACCCCGGCGATCATGCTCAAGCACTTTGAACCGGTGAAATTCCCGGCTGAATGGTCAGCGGGTATCCCGGCAGGCGTGAATGAGGTCCTGGTAAAAGCGCTTGAAAAGGATCCAACGTTACGCTATCCAAACCTGGATGAAATGCGGGCTGCCTTTATTCGTTTGCATGAACCAGCTGGAGTAATAAATCACCAGGTTGTTGTTCCAGTGGCGGAAAAAGAAAGAATTAACACACCTCTTCAAAACAAGGCGAAAACTGACGTCAAGAAGACCAACAAAACAATTGACCATGCAAAAATAACTAACCTGCTGACCAGGTGGTTACCCTGGGGATTGATCGCTGTCCTGGGGATTGCGGTACTGGTTTTGGCCATAACGAAAACCACTCCAGGTTCACGAGCCATTGATGAATCGGTTCCGGCACCCACTGAAACATCGACTCCTACACAATCCCCCACCCATACCCAGACACCGACCCCCACGATCACGCCAAGCCCAACGCCTACCCAAACACTGACTCCTCAGCCATCTCCGACAGATACGGTTGAACCAACAGCAACGGCAACCCGTCTGCCAGCAGGCACTTTCCTGATGCCTGATTATGTGGGGCGTTCTATTTGGGATGTCTATGATAATGATTTAAGCAGTAAAAAGGTATATTTTGCGCCGAGATATCATGCTGGTGAACTTGGTGAGATCGTCGAGCAAAGTATTCAACCGGGGAAGTTGGTTAAAGATGAAGACCTCCTCGTGATTACCATCAGCGTTAATGATTCTGTAGTTAGTTTGAAACCGGAAAATTTTAACAAAGGCACATTCATTTTAACTTACTATAAAGGCTGTGTTAGTAATTACTCTTATTTTTCTCAGAACCCCGAATTGTGTAACATATCAACCATCTTAAAAGATGGAATTGATTATTCTGTAATTAATCCTGATCTTCCACAATTTTACAAAATCATGGAAAGTGGCAGGTATTATATTACTTATGGCTGTATTCTCAATATTCAGTGGGCTCAAAAATATAATTATTATTGTTCTCCTAGAGAATTCTACATGTATGTATTAACTCAATGATTCGCAATAACCCTTTAAGGAAAGCTTAATAACACCTGAAATATATTTCATAAACAATTGATTGGAAATGTACAATTTTATTCACTTATATTCATAATCCTTGACAATATAGGAATTTAATGTACAATAATGTACATAGAAGTACAAATGGAATTCGATAAGAAGGCAGGAATTATGGACAAACCCTCAAACCTGTTAAAGATCAAAGATGTCGCCGACCTGCTGGGCGTCACCACCCGCACTGTCTACCGCCGTATCTGGGCTGGCGAACTGCCAGCCACCAAGATCGGCGGTCTTTATTATGTCAGGCGCGCTGACCTGGAACTGATCCTTGAAGGCAGCGCCCCAAAGATCGCCTCCAGCCAACCCGCCGAACTGTTAAAATGTGGCAGCTGCCTGCGCATCCTGCACTCAACCGACCAGGCGGCTGCCACCTGTGTCGACCCGGGGTGTTGTGCCCTGATCTGCCGCGATTGTGCCGCGCAGGGTAAAACCCTCTGCCGTATACACCAGGTTGATAGTGGGGGCAGGTGGGCGCAAGCCCAGGCCGATTACCGGGCAGGCAAACTTAGCCTTTTGGTGCGCAACAGCCAGGCCCGTTTGCGCGAAATGAACTACCTCAACCGCATCCACAGCCGCCTGGCACAGATCGAGACCTTGCTCTATCCGCTCTCGGGCGAACTGGTGACGATTTCTGACTGGGAGAGCCTCCTGGTGCGCGGGGATGAACGCGCCGAGGTGCTGCGCTTGAAAGGCAGTGTCCTGCTTAATTCACAGGACCTCTCTGAGATCCCGGTGAATGCCTGGTTGCGCTATACCGTCCCCGCGGGCAAGCAGCCAACTTCCCAGGTATTACAGATCCGGGTGCGAGTCCTGAGCCGCCTGCGGGCGATGGTCCAGGATGGCTTCGACACCGCGCCATATTCAGCAGAAGAACTGAGCCAGGTCCTGGTGCGGTTGAATGATGACCTTTCAGCCGACCAGTCCTTTCACATCCTGGTCCTGGCATCGCCCAGCGGGTGGGATGAAAAAGCCCGCCAGGTGGTCACGGGAACTCCCGGCAGGGGCAGCACGGCGGCCTTCAGCCATCCCCGCCTGCTGCTCTACCTGTATGACCTTGAATCGGATGAATTGATCTATCATGAAGCGGATGTGCGCTCAGGCCAATATGCCGAGATGTTCAAGCCCATCCTGTTGAGCGAAGAGGTCCGCGAGGTCAGCGCAGCGGTCACAGAGCATTTAAGCCAAAGCGGGCACAGCAGCCTGACCCTGGAAGATGCGCTCAAGATCCTGCCCTATCCTGCGCGGGTGATCCGCGAAAGCTTTTTTGAAATGGAAAAAAGTGGCCGATACCGGGTGGTGGAACTGCCCGACCTGGGTATCGCCATTCAACAAAAACAATTATTTTAGACTTTTGAAGGGAGTCAAACATGGCAAAGCAAGAAGAAAAGAAGAAATTTTCATTAAATGGCAAGGCGATCCTGGGTTATGGGCTGAAAGTGGTGCAGGACCTGTTGGGGTTGAGCGAAGAGACCGCAGTGAAAAAGGTCACACTGGATGACATCAAGATGGAAGATGCCCAGCGCGGCAAGATCCGCCTGGAGCATAAACAAAACTCCATCCTGTCTGAACTGCACACTGTGGAAACAGAAAAGCGGCGCCTGTTTACCGAAGGGGTGCAAAAAGCCGGGGTGCGCGAACAGAAGGTCCTGGCTTTAAAGATCAAGCAGTTGGATACACGTATGCGCAACCTCGACCGCATGCTGGAAGCGATCTTCATCCAGACTCGCGTGATCGACAGTTTCCTGCTGATCAAGGAACAGGAACAGATGAACCGCGAGATGGGCATGGAATCCATTTTTGGTGATATGGACATCACCGAACTGATCACCTACATGGAAAAGGCCATGGTCGATGGGCAGTTGAATATGACCAAGTTGCGTGACCTGGCGGATGGTCTTGAAAAAACCAACTACATGGGCGAAGTTTTAGGAGCTGATGAGGATGTGATGGAGATCATGCGCCAGATGCAGTTGGCTCGTGAGGCGGCTGATCCCCAGGAAGCCATCGAAACCCATTATGCCGAGATGGATGAAAAACTGACCGAAAAAGCCCAACCCAGGCAGGATCTGGAAGACGATCTGCTGGATGAAGAACTCTAATCAATGATGATGGAAGGGCGGGATTATGGCTGTTGATCTGAGCGGGTCAATTTTTACGCTGTACAAAGATGCCAGGAAGAGGGCGGATAACGCCAAGGAACGCGGTGCAAGCGAAGAGGCAGCCAAATACTATGCCACTGCTGCCCGTTGGATGCGCTCCTATGCTGACTGCACGCATGACCCGGGTATCCGCAAGGAACGTCTCGAAAGGGCAGATAAACTGCTTGAAGCGTCTCGCGACCTTTACAAGCTGGAGGGCCGGCCAGTTCCCAGGCCGGTTGCCCCGGTCAAGGAAGGCAAGGTTCCCCCACAGGCTCAAAGTGACACTGCTGCGGGTGAGGATGACTATGAAGAAGAAGTGCTGACTCTCATCCACAAGAGCGATGTGCGCTGGCAGGATATTGGCGGTCTGGAGGATACCAAGGATTCCATTAAATCCGCCTACGCCCTGGCGCTGGCAAAGAAACCAGCCGGCGTGCAGGTGAGCAGCTGGCGCAACCTGCTGCTCTACGGTCCGCCTGGCACCGGCAAGACCCTGCTGGCAGCGGCCACCGCCGGTAACCTGGAAGCCACCTTCTTTAATGTCAAAGTAAGCAGCCTGCTTTCGAAATACTTTGGTGAGAGCACCAAACTGATCTCTGCACTGTACAGCGTGGCGCGCCGCCTGAGCCCGGCGGTCATCTTCCTGGATGAGTTTGAGTCCCTGACCCCTGCGCGTGGTTCTGGGGAAAGTGGTGCGGAACGGCGCATTGTTTCCACCCTGCTGGCCGAGCTGGACGGGCTGCAAGCCAAAGATGAGAGCGGGTTTGTCCTGACCATCTCTGCCACCAACCTGCCCTGGCTGCTGGACCTGGCCATCCTGAGCCGTTTCCAGCGCCGGATCTACGTGCCCCTGCCGGATGAAGCTGCCCGCAATGCAATCCTCGATATCCATCTCACAAGGCGTGGGCACACAACGAAGATACCCATAACCGAGTTGGTCAGGCGTACGGAAGGCTTTGCTGGGCGGGAGGTTGAGCAATTGTGCCTGATCGCCATCAATGCCATGATCAGGCGTGCCAACCCCTCCCTTCTCAAGATGGTCGATAAGGGGCTGACCTCCATTTCGGAATATGAGCTCAAGGTACAGCCTATCGCCGAGGAGGACTTCGCCCAGGGTTTTGCCCAGATCCGGCCTGTCTCTGACCAACTCCTGCTCACCCGCTATGAACGCTGGCAAAATCATGTCATCAAGTCTGCCGAGGCTGACTAAGGGACCGGGCACATATTTATGCATGAAAGAGTTTTGAAGGAAAAATTATCAAACTGATCAAGAACAAGTGCTCCTGGCAAGCAAAAGGACACGGGAAGGAAACCAAAAGAGCACATGGAAATTTTTTGTCCGAATGGACACCTGGTCTTGTCTGCCTCACAGTGCGATCAGTGTGGTTGGCAGAGGCCGCTGAGCGGTAAGATCGGTCAACCCGTATGGGGGCCGGTGGATATCCTCGCCGGGATGGGCGGTGAATCCAAGGAGCGCATCGCTTCCTTTGCCCACCTGGGCGATACCCTGTTCATTGCCCCTCGCAGCAATGAGCTGGTTGCTGTCTCATTGATTGATGGCCGGGTTTTATGGCGCAACGCGGTACAGGTCGGCAGGAAGGTGGTTGCCATTAGCCAGGAAGCAGGCAAGGTCATGGTGGTTTTCCAGGACACGCATTCCCTGGTGGATGGCGTGCTCCATGGGTCGATTGACCTGCTTAACCCTGAAAACGGCCGCCTGGAAACGCTATGGACGGCGCCGAGCCATGATCTGACCCCACCTGTATTCTGGCACGACAGGATACTGGTCCGCACGGCAGAGTCGCGTCTTTATGCCTTGGACCGCTCCAACCCCGAAAATATTCTCTGGCATTTCGACTTGCAAACCTGGTGGGCAGCGCACCCCATCATTGCCGGTGGGACGATTGCCCTGGTTGATGGCAATGCCATGTATAACGATGGGCGCCTGGTTGGGATTGATGCACGGGACGGGACTGAAGTGTGGAAATATGCAATGGATGGTTTTCCACCCAGGCCTGCCTGTTCCGATGAGACGCAAATTTATGTCATGAATGGCAAGAAGATGCTTGTCGCATTGGATAAAGATAGCGGCGGTGAAGTCTGGCGATCGCCGATCTCACATATCTACAGCCAGCTTGCAGTCTTCGATGGGCATCTATATCTGGCCTGCCGTGGAAGCAGCCATGTCGATGCTGTGGACCATTACAAGATCATTTCGATCGATACAGTGACAGGAGATTTGGAATGGCAGCAGCCGTTTCCCTCGCACCTGTGGTCTGCACCACTTGTCTGCCATGGCATGCTGTTAACCGCCGGTGATGATGGGGTTCTCAGGGCGTTCAATACCCAAAGTGGTGCGCCACTCTGGGAGTTTGCGCTGGGACACAAGGAAGATCCATTGCAGACCCAGGTCTACCCATTTGGTGATCAGGTGATCGTGGGAACCTATTTTGGCCAGCTGGCAGCTGTCACCATCCGTGAGCCTGAAGAAGAATGCCTGTCTCCGGATTGTTACATCCAGCAAGGCGAATGGCAAAAAGCAGCTGAGAGTTACGCCCTGCAAGTTGAATACAATAAGGCGGGGGAAATATATGCCAACAGGTTGGGGCTTGTGGATCATGCCATCAGGCTCTATGAGAAAGGTAAGAATTACAAAGCCGTTGGCAATCTGGCGTTACAGAACCAGAAACTGTCCATTGCCCTGGAGAATTATCGCAAGGCCAGTGATCCTGAAGGTGAAGCCAATACCCTCCTGGCGATGGGAAACAAGGAAGGCGCTGCCAGGGTATTTTACGAGAATGGCTATTCCACGCGGGCAGTGGAAATCTATCTTGAGATCGGTGATAATGATAATGCCTCCAAAATACTGCATGATCTGGGTGATCCATTGCAGGCAGCCCAAATATTGGAAAAGGATGGCAAGTTCAAGCTGGCAGCGATATATTTTAAAGAGGCTGGCAGGCTTGGTGACTATATCCGCCTGATCGTCAGGACGCCTATTGATCTACCTGAAGTTGAAAAGCTCAGGGCGTCCGGGGATTTTGAAACCGCTGCCCGCTGGCAGATGAGCAACCAGCAGTATGAAGGTGCTGCCCAGGATTTTCGCAAGGCAGGAAAGGAACGCGAGGAATTGGATGCTCTCCAGCATCTCCAGGAACAAATGTGTGAATCCACTGAAGCCTGGGTCTGGCAGCGCATTGCCGAATTAAGTGAAGGCCTGGGCGACTATGTCAGTGCAGCGGCTGCCTGGTATAAACTGGACCGGCTGGAAAATGCCGGGGAGGCCTACCTGATGTTGGCCAATAGCCTGGCATCCCGGGTTTCACCGGTCATCGAAAGCCTGCGACAGAAAGATAAGATTGAAATTGCGACCTGTTACGAAAAGGCTGCCCAGGCGTTTGGATTGGCCGGGGGGTTTAAAGAAAAAGAAGAACGTTGTCGTTATAAAGCCCGTCAATATGGTCAGCAACCACAAGTGGTGATTTGGCAGGTGGAAAGCAGCAGTGGTTTTAGGGAAATGGAATGGAACATGCTCACCCTGACTGTACAAAACATCGGGTTTGGCCGGGCAGTGGAAGTGAAATTTGACATAGGCGAAAAGCGCTTTGAGGTCGATGAACATTCGCGGGCTTTCAAGTTTAATTTGAGCATGGGGAAGATGGTCTCCCAGGTTCTGAACCTGCGTCCTTTGAAAGACCAGTATGGCGAATCCGTTCCACTGGATATCCATTGGTGTTGGAAAGATAGCAAGTACAATGAGTTTCGGGAAAGTGGCAGTGTTCCTGTCAAGGTCGTTCCACAAAGGGATCCTCAGTCTTCCGTGCCGATCATCTACCAATTTCAGAATGTTGAAAACCTTGTTACGGGAGGAACGCAGGTGAAGGGAGACCAGGTCAGTCATAAGGGTGATAGTGTGACTATCAACAAGAACGCTTCTGTCGGTGGCAAGGCTGGTATACAAGTTCAATCAGATGAAGGTGATCGCTTGCAAGTTAACAGCAATGTCCAAAAAGAAGATGCTCACCCTCTCTCAAAGCCTTGCCCAAACTGCGGCAGGGTGATCAGTTCGGAGGTCGGCATCTGTCCCTTTTGTAAAAAAGAGATTCCTGATTAAATACGAAGTTAAAGGATGAGAATTATGAGTGATATTGATGAACGTATGAAGGCATATAAAGCATCCATGCAAAATATTGAGACTGGTCAGAAAGAAAGCCATACCAGGGTAATGCAGGAACTTGAGGCAATTTATAAAAAGAAACCAGGTTTGGTAATTGCACATCAGGATATGCGCGCCTTGCAGACTTTCTCCTCAAGGCTGACAAACCTGGAAAAGCCGCAGGTTACGGCACAGGTCGATTTTAGCGGCGATGGCAGGTTGCGGGAACTGGATCGTCAATTTATAAGCGTTTTCAAACTCCAGGACTATATACCGACAAAACAACTGGCTTATCCCACGGTCTATTGTGAATCCCTGGAAGAGTTCTTCGCGCCCATTGTCCGCCAATATAGCCTGTCACCCGCCGCTAAGAAAGAATTGTTGGCCAGTTATATTGCCGATGCGCAAAAGAATGCCTCTCAGGGGGGTATTTATGGCTTTAACCTACCGGGGATTGGTTGTTATTTGAATGGCTGGCTTTTTGCTGCTCCCCATGGCATCCCGGCCCGCAAGGTGCTTGAAACACCTGACCTGTTGAACAGGGTTCTGAAGACCACCGTCCATGAAAAGCTCGGGCATGGTTTCCTGGATGTTTACAGCAGCCTGGGACAGGTCAGTTCATCATTGGGAACTTTCCGCAGGCGGTTGGCAGAAGAGTTTGGTCTTAAAACCGTAACAGACCCGGTGGATCGCGTCCGCCAGGAACAGGCCAATGTCCTCTCAGCCAATTTCATCCTGCTGCAGGAAGGTTGGGCAACCTGGATCGAGACATTTTTTGGTGCTCATGTCTTTTCTAGCGGAAGCCATCCAAGGCACAATCTGGAAGCCATCATGGGGGCCGTCGAGGCGATCCCTGCCGAATCTGAAGAGCAGAAAGAAATGCGCCAGGTCATATATACAGCCATTGGCATGCTGATCGACGACCAGGTGTACTCTGCCGCGGACCTGATGCAAGCTGTGAATTTGGTCCATGCCATAAACCAGCCGCTTTCCACTTACTTTATGGAAAAACTGGGTCAGCCGCTGTGTTATGCACTGGGCGAAATGATCCTGATGAAAGCCGAACTCAACCTTGGCATTCGTTGTGTACCATTTGCAGCGCTCATTGCCGCGAATATCACATTTGATCCCGAAAAGATCAGCCTCTCAGACATGCAAAAGCTCTTTGAGCGTTCAGCTGATCTTAATCCCGATGCCCGCATGGTCTTGATCAGTAAAATTAAGTTGCAGGAGCCCGGAAGCGTTTCTGAACTGGCTCTTCAGGTGGAAAACCTGCTCAGCCTGCAGGTGCCGGCTTACTTGAAAGTACGATAGGCCAAGAAAAGGAGATATATGACCAAAAAAAATGATACCAGAGATTTCAGCCTGCCCCTGGCAGAGGCATTCCCGATCCATGCTTTAAAGGGATGGCTCAGCAAACACCTGGTTGTCCCGCCTGGTCGCCAGGGCATCGCCCTATTCCGCGATGGCAGGACGCAGTTCTTTCCTTCAGGTGAAAATCGGGTTATCACAGACCTCGACCGCTTAAAAGGATTGGGCGCGGGCTTTTGGGCGGGTTATCTGCCTTCAGGGACATTCCCCGTTATGCTGGCAGTCAATAACCTCTTATCAGGTGATGAACAGCTGCTCGATCTGAGCCTGCTCTGCTCAGCCAGGGTGTCTGATCCAGCACGCTTCTTCACGGATATGGTTATCCCCCGCCGTAAGGTATCAGGCAAAACACTTCTGGTGGATGAACCTGAACTTTTTAAGTCCTTTGCTAACCTTGTGCACACTTACGCATCAATTGACCTGATTCAAGGGGACCTGGATGCTGACCTGATCAATAAAGCACTTGCATTATTGAGCCCGGTCTTAAAGGCTCAAGGGTTAACCCTGGAAAACATCGATCTGGTAACCTGTTGGCGCCAGGAAGATCGCCTGCTGATCGATCAACAGGTTTATGAACTTGAACAGAAGAAGGCGGACCTGAAATTTGAACAGGAGCTTGCCCAGGCTGAAGCTGCCGGAAAATTGAATGAGTTCTTGAAAGCAAACGGTGTAAAGCTCAATGCCAGGCAAAAAGCAGAGACCCAGGCGAAGGCAGATCGGAAATCTCAAGGCCAGGTGATGGATAATTGGCTGGAAGGCAAAAAGAGCGTCGACCAGCCCGGGCGTAATTTCAGGGTGCATGCGTTGGTGGATAAGGTTCCACCACAGCAGGCAAAAGTTAAGAACAAGGTCCGCTGGTGGATCCCCAGGACCATATGGATCATTGCAGTCATCCTGATCGGTGTGGCGATGACCATTGCCATAACCATTTTTGCCGATCAAATGGGGTGGAAAGGCAAGGGGGAGATCTATTTCACGATTTGGGTGTTTGTCCTGGGAACCATTCTGGAGAGTGTGGCTGCTTTGTACAAGAATTGGGAAAAGCATTTTAAAAATGAGTTCGAGGTAGGTGCCCCGATCACCCTCGATCAGCTGCGCATCAAGGACCGGGCAACAGTTGATCGCATTGTGCGTGAACAGTGCCAGATGGAACTGGGATTGCAGCGTGACATTCTCAATGAAACCCGCAGTCGTATCTACCAGGCGGGTCTGGTAGAACAGGCTTTGTTATTCCGCCGCATCGAAAAGAAGATCGAGGATTACCAGGAAAAAGTTAAGGAAAAGAGTTTTGGCGTCGCGCCATACCTTTCCCCTGATATCACCCTCTCCAGGGAGACCTGGGCTTCTTATATGGAAAATGATGAGTTGCTGCTGATCGAGGCGGGTAGGTTGACAGAAAAAGCGCAACGACTCCAGGCAAACTTTAACCAGGTCAGCGTCAATGATGATGTGTTAGCTGATTATGAAGTCAGTTTGGATGGCTTTTATAAATCTTTTGCGGTACGCGAAAGGGTACTTTTCTCAGGAAAAGTCAACCAGGATAAGAAAAAATCATAAATAAGAAAACCATAACCGGAGGTATGAGATGATGTTTCAAAGAAGAATTAAGTGTGCAGCTTGTGGTACGGACAACTCACCTGATTCGCGGCGCTGTAAAAATTGCGGCGAACTACTGCCCGGCGGTGAGATCCGCTGTGGCGCGTGTAATACGGTAAACCCGGGCGATGCAATCATTTGCAAGCATTGTGGTCAGCCACTCTCTCAAAGTGAGGTTGCCATGGTCGGTCAAAACCGTTGGATTGCTGGAGAAAACGATTTTGCGGTCCGCATCGAGGCGGACGATCTACCTGGTATGCTTAAAAAGGGTATTAATGTGGAAGCTGGCACCAATGCCATGCTCTTGGAGAATGGTGCCAATGTAGGTGTCGTTCCACCTGGCTCATACTTGCTTTCATCGTTTACCCAAAAATTTGGTGATCTTTTCAGGGCAGGCCTGCCCAAGCAATTGACCATCCTGCTGACCAGGATCGTACCCACAGACTTGGATTTCATGTTGAGTGGAATATTTACCAATGACCCGCTCCGCATTGGCATGAATGTCAAGGTCCAGGTGGCCGTGCAGGACCCCGCCAAATTCCTGATTAACATTTTGCGTGGCCGGGAACGCTTTTCAGTGGATGACCTGCGGCAGTTCCTCTACCCCGAGGTGGCAGCGCTTGCCGATGGATGGGTACGCACGCATTCCGTCCAGGAACTGGCGGATGATCTGACCCTCAGGGAAAAGTTTGATCTGGCATTGGATGAAACCCTGCGCCGCACATTTACACAAAGTGGTTTACGCTTCCTGCAGGTAAGGGCGGTTCAGATGGACCTGGAAGTGATCGACCGCATCAAGGGTATCAAAAGCGATTATGCCCTCCAAATTAGCGAGACAGAAGCAACTGCAACGGGTCGCAAGCGCTTGATCGAATCACAACATGAGCTTAACCTGGTTGCCATGTCTGAAGAGGTCAACAAGGTAATACTGGAGGAGCGCAAATTTGAGGTGCTTGCACGCCTGCGCCAGGCAACCACCGCTGATCGCATGAGTGAGATCAGGTCAGAAAATGAGTTCAAAGCCTTTCTTAAAGAAAATGACCGCCAGGAAGTGCTTGACCAGCGCGAACAGGATCTGCTGCTCCAGTCATGGAAGGAAGAGGCAGAGGACCATGAAAAAGCCCGTTCCCAGGTCCTGGCCATGTTGGAGATCGAACAGGCGCATACCCGCCGGCTGGCTGAACTGAAATCACGCACAGACTTGGACCGCTTCCAGCTTAATACAGAGATTGAACTTGAAACTCGCAAACTTGATTTTGACCTGGAGAAGCGTCAAAAGGTGCTGGCGGCTGAGCTGGATTTGGATCGCCAGCGTCAAAAGTTCGAAACAGAGCGCCAGCGCCTTGAACTTGAGAATGAGAGACTCAGGGCTCAGCAGGAAAGGGAAGACGACGAAGCTGATGCCGCGTTGGCCCTGAAGATCCTGGCAAACATGAAACAGCTTAGCCGGTTGAATGAAGAAGAGGAACTCAGGATCCGCCGCGAGGATGAACTGCTGCGCACCAAATCTTCCATGGAAGTCGAAGCTCAGCGTTTTGCACATGAGGAAAGCCAAAAGGCGGCTGAGCGTGAACATGAGATCCGCAAATTGGATGCCATCTCAAAATTGTCTTCAGAGCAGTTGATCTCCATTTCTCCATCCGATCAGGGCCGCATTATTGCTGATCTGCGGCGCAACGAATCCTTCAAGGAAATGAGCGAGGAACAGATCCTGGCATTGATGGCAGAAAAGAATCCCCAGATCGCTCTTGCTCTTCAGGAAAAGTTTAGGGCAGTGGCTGAAGGCAGATCTACAGAAAAAGAACGTGAACTTTATGAGCGGTTGTTGGGAGATCGTAAGGATATGCTGGAGAAATTCCAACAAATGACTGATAAGCGCATCACCGATGTCAATGAAGCCAATCGCCAATCGCAGGAGACTGCCAAACATGCCATGGACCGCCTGGCTGAAACTGCCAAAGCCTTTGCTGAAGGTGGGGCCAACCGGCCTGTGATTATTGCGGGAAGCGAAGGTAGGGGTGGAACCCAGGTGATAACCCCTGCTACCACCCAGGCGGGTGGTACTGAAAACACCCAAAAGAAACTCTGTGTGAATTGTGGCCGCCAGGTGGATGCTGATTCAAAACACTGCTCTTATTGTGGACATAAGTTTGAAGGTGTTTAAAAATAAATTCTTGGTCTGCTCATGCCTCCATTGACACAACTGGGACGTTATATAATTGAAGAACACCTTGGCAGCGGTGCATTTGCTGATGTATACAAAGCCACCGATAAATCCCTGAAACGGGTGGTGGCTTTAAAGGTGCTCAAGCCCAAATTGGTGGCGGATGAAGAAGCTTTTCAGCGCTTTATCCAGGAAGCCCAGGTGGGTGCGAACCTCTTTGATCCCCATATTGCCACAGTCCTGGATCTTGGTGAACAGGATGGCTACTACTTCCTTGCCATGCGCTTTGTGGATGGAAGATCCCTGGACCAGGTGATCAAGGCAGGTGGTGCACTGGATTGGGAGAAGACCAGGGATATAACAAAACAGGTTGCCAGTGCACTGTCATTTGCCCACGGTAAGGGTCTGATCCATCGGGATGTAAAACCTTCGAATATTATGATTGATCAAAATGGTGAGACAGTCTTGACCGATTTTGGCCTGGTTCGTGCATTCAGCAGTAGTGGCATGACCTCGACAAATACGATGATGGGCACGCCCAATTACATGGCACCGGAGCTCTGGTTGGGAAAAGAGGTTACCCCTGCTGTCGATCAATATGCCCTGGGTTGCGTGGTGGTAGAAATGCTGACCGGTAAGAAGTTGTTCGAAGGCGACAGCGCGCCAGTTGTAATGACCAGGCATATGCTGGAGGGGGCAAAACTTCCGCATACCTGGCCGCAAGGAGTGCCATCTGGCATTACAAGGGTTCTCAGCAAAGCACTGGCCAAGGAACCAACCGATCGATATCTGGGTATTAATGCATTGATCGATGCGTTTGCTGAGCTTTGTCAAGAAAAGCCTGTCCCTCTCTGGTTTGAACCAGACCCGCCTTCTCTACGGGTCACTTCGTCAGGCTCTGATGAGAAAAAACAGGTTCCTGAATGGATGAAATCAGATTCCTCTTCTCTACCGGTTAACTCGGCAGGTTCTGATGAGAAAAAGCATAATGGATCGATTGAAAATGGCTCTGATTTTGTGAAGGAAAGCTTTTTTGTTTCTCCCAATGAGCTGTTATCTGCGAAGCAGTTGATCCAGATCGAATGGGTTGAGATCCCGGCCGGTAATTTCCTTTTTGGTCAATTTCCAAAGGAAACCTGGTGTGATGGTTTCTACATAACCAGGTACCCGGTCACCAATGCACAATATAAGTTCTTCCTCGATGCTCACCCCGAGTTTGGGTTACCGGAACATTGGATTAAAGAAACAGGCACCTATCCTGTTGATATAGCCAACCATCCTGTTGTTAACGTCAGCTTTTATGCAGCTCAAGCCTTCTGTAAGTGGATGGGTGTTCGTTTGCCAACCGACAAGGAATGGCAAAAAGCGGCCCGGGGAACAGATGGTCGCACTTTTCCCTGGGGAGAGGATTGGGTTGCTGGCAAATACTGTAACTCACTCAGGGCAAAGGTTGGCACGACCAGCCCGGTAAATGCTTACGAGTTGGGTAAAAGTCCTTTTGGCGTTTGGGATATGGCTGGGAATGTATGGGAATGGACTGCATCGTGCTACAAAGACCTTCAGATCATCCATGGCGGCTCCTGGAAAAGTAACGAAAGTTCGATTTGGATACCCAATTGGGACATCAGCAGTCCAGACTTTGTGTCCAGTACCCTGGGCTTTCGTTGTGTGACTTCTACTCAACCGGGCACATCTCCAGGTGCTTCCATTGATATCCACTCATCTGGATTGTCGGACATGGGTAGTTGAGAAGAAGGTTTGATCTGATTAAGAACAGGAACTGATGAATTAACATGCAACTGGGAAAATTTGAGATCATAGAAGAACTGGGAAAAGGTGGTTTTGGCATCGTCTATAAAGCCAGAGATCTCTCTTTGGGTCGGCTGGTTGCCCTCAAGGTACTGCATCCCCAACTGACCGTCGACCCATCGTTCATCGAAAATTTCCACGCCGAAGCACAAAACCTGGCGAAGATCGAACATAACAATGTGGTCGCCATTCATGAGATTGCTGAATCTGAAGGCCGTATGTACATTGCCATGCGTTACCTGCCCGGTGGCAACCTGGCAGACCTGATCAGGAACTCAGCTCCTTTACCCGCAAACCAGGTGATCAGCATTATTAGCCAGGTGGCAGATGGCCTGGCAGCTGGTCACAAACAGGGCATCATCCATCGCGATGTCAAGCCAGGCAATATCCTGTTTGATGAAGATGGCAAGGCGGTCGTGGCGGATTTTGGTGTGGCCCGCGCAGTCCAGACCTCCAGCATCGGGACCACGGCTGTCACTGGCAGCGCTGTCGGTACGCCTTACTATCGTCCCAAGGAGTTATGGCAGGGTTCGCCCCCTCCCAGCCCCGCAACGGATGTTTACAGCCTGGCTTGTGTCATGGTTGAAATGCTGACTGGCAATATCCTGTTTTACGGCGACACCCAGGAACAGGTCCTCACCAGGCATTTGTTTGCTGATGTCCGTACTTTGTTGAGAGGTATCAAAAATCTGGGGTTGTCTTCTTACAAGGATGTCTTGACTCGCGCTTTATCGAAGGATCCTGCTGATCGCTATCAGGGCATGACCGCATTTATTTCTGCATTAACCGCTATTGGTTTGAAATCAACTGGAGACGTTAAACCAGGAGATGGAAAACAAAAAAAGAGGCGGGATGAGAGATCTGCTGGGAATAGGATAAGTAAGAAACGACTTAAGAAACAGGGCAAATCGGGAAAAGAACCTGGAAAAGACCCTTCGGGGACTGGCGAACCAGAACAAAAACCGAAAAGACTCCCCTGGTATGCCCGGCTGGCTATCATCATAACTGCGTTTGCCTTGTTATTATTGGGATGGATTTTCAGGGATAAGCTCTTCTATTTGCCTCAATCTTATACCCGGTCTGTCGATAAAATGGTGATGATGTACATCCCCCCTGGTTTTTTTGCCATGGGCAGCAACAATTCAACCGACGAGCAGCCTTTGCACCTTGTGAATCTGAGTGGGTATTGGATCGACAGGTACGAGGTGAGTAATGGGCAGTATGCCAGGTGTGTCGCAGCCAGGGCTTGTGATCCACCGAAAATGATTGCTTCATCCACGCGTAAGAGCTATTACGTGAATGTTGCATTTGCAGATTACCCGGTGGTTTATGTGAATTGGCATGATGCACAGGATTACTGCACTTGGGTGGGGGGGCGTTTGCCGACCGAGGCGGAATGGGAAAAAGCTGCCCGCGGACATACGGATATCCGTACCTATCCCTGGGCTTTTAGAAAACCAACAGGTCAATTGGCTAATTATCATTCTCTTGCGGGAGATACCGCCAAAGTGGGCAGCTACGAGGCTGGCAGTAGTCCCTATGGTGTAATGGACATGGCAGGCAATGTCTGGGAGTGGGTCCAGGACTGGTACCAGGTGGACTATTACCAGGAAAAAACTGGTTGGAAGGATCCAACCGGGCCGCAGACTGTTCAATCATACCGTGTATTGCGTGGTGGTTCCTGGTTCAGTGGTGAAGGCTGTCTGCAGGTTTCAGATCGCTACTTCAGCTTCCCGGATTACGCCTATAACAACATTGGCTTTCGCTGTGTTTTTCCAGCATCGCCTTAAAAATGGAATAAAAATTTGTTGAATTACAAGACACTTGGACTATTAATTGAGAGATTTAGATTGCAGAGCGAAAAGAAAAGGTGAGCATTTGAATCTGGGTAAATACGAGATCATTGAAGAACTGGGTAAAGGCGGCTTTGGCACTGTCTATAAGGCCCATGATACGGTCCTGAATGTTGAACGGGCTTTAAAGGTTCTCCATCCCGCCTTGGTGGCAGATGAGACCTTTCTAGCTCGCTTCAAGCAGGAAGCTCAGCTGGCAGCCAGCCTGGAGCATCCCAACCTGGTCCCGGTGTATGATTTTGGTGAGATCAAGGGTCGTTACTTCCTGGCAATGAAATACATGCCCGCTGGTTCAGTCAAAGACCTGCTGGAAAAGGAAGGCAAGCTGGATGAAAAGCGGGCCATTGAGATCATCGATCAGGCCTGCAGCGGGATGGCTTACGCCCATTCCCAAGGCATCATCCACCGTGACCTGAAACCAGGCAACCTGCTGCTTGATAAAGATGGCAGCCTGCGCGTTGGCGATCTCGGTTTTGCCAGGTCATTGGCGGGTACCAATACCGCCAGTCTCACCATCTCCGGGGGAATGGTGGGTACGCCGGCATACATCGCCCCCGAGATCTGGTATGGAAAACCTGCCATCGAAGCGACAGACATTTATAGCATGGGATGTATCCTTTATGAAATTCTGACTGGCAGGGTGCTCTTTCAAGGCGAAAGCCCGGCGGATGTGATGAAGTTGCATGTCCTTGACCAGCCGGGTCTTGAAGGCATATCTGGGCCATTGCAGGTGATCCTTAGATCCGTTCTTGCTAAAGAACCAGCTGACCGTCCAAAAAGTATGGCCGCTTTCCAGGAACTTCTGGCGGGTATACCGGTCATCGAAAGTCCCTTAATTCCCGAGCTTCCAGTTGCCCCTCCCCCTTCACAACCTATAGAGCCTCAACCCGCACCGGCAGGGCAGGAGAAACCACCTGAGTCTACCAACTTGCCGCCAGGTCCGGGCGTTAGCGAAAACCCAGTTCCCCCCCCGGTTTTTGTTCACCCTCAACCGCAAAACCAGGGTTTACCCCCGGCAAATGGGATTGTGAGACCGGCTCCAAAAAAGAAAATGACCTGGGTGATCTGGGTTGTTATCGCCGCTGTAGTTTCCACGGTCATTTGCTCCATCCTCTATGGTATTTTTAGTTTTATCCCTGCCTTATTTCTGGGCTCACTGATGGAAGGTGATTCGGCCAGCATTCGTGAAAATGACGGTATGGAGAAGATCTATATCCCCGCTGGAGAATTCACCATGGGTAGTAGTGATGCTTATTCCGACACCCAACCAATCCATATGGTAACCCTGGATGCTTACTACATGGATAAATTTGAGGTGAATAATGCCCAGTATGCCAGATGTGTGGCTGAAGGGGCCTGCCTCGAACCAGCAAGCTTTATTTCTTCTACCAGGAGTAATTATTATGGAAACAGTGATTATGCCAATTACCCAGTGGTCAATGTCAACTGGTATCAGGCCCAGGCCTACTGTGCTTGGGCAGGGGGATCTCTCCCCACGGAGGCACAGTGGGAGAAGGCGGCAAGGGGACAATATTCATATATCTATCCCTGGGGAAATGAATTTGATGGCAGACGTTTGAACTATTGCGATCGAAATTGCCAGGGGGTTCAACCGGATGATCGGTTCGATGATGGCTATGCAGATACATCCCCGGTAGGTCACTACCAGGATGGTTTAAGTCCTTATGGCGTGATGGATATGGCTGGAAATGTCTTTGAATGGGTTGCTGACTGGTACCAGGCAGATTATTACAGCAGCATGATGGTATGGAACAATCCTACGGGGCCTCTGGGTGGAACCGCCGAGAAAGTGCTCAGGGGAGGATCATTTGAATTTGGTGACCAACTTGCCCTGACGTTTGTTCGATTTCTTTACGACCCTGAAAAATCCAATCCAAGCATTGGTTTCCGCTGTGTAACTGCCGAGAAATAGGATAGTAAATTTGGATTATTGAATTAAATAGGTACTAAATAATGCAATTAGGTAAATACGAGATCCTCGAAGAATTGGGCAAGGGTGGCTTTGGCACTGTCTACAAAGCCAAAGACCTCACCCTGGACCGTGAGGTTGCCCTCAAGGTCCTGCACTCCCCGCTGGCAGCAGACATGGACTTCGTGGAGCGCTTCCGCAAGGAAGCCCGCCTGCTGGCCAAACTGGAACACCCCAATATTGTGCCGATCTATGAGTTTAACCAGGCGGATGGGCGCTTTTTCATCGCCATGCGTTACCTTTCGGGCGGCAGCCTGGCACAGCGCATCACCCAATCTGGTCCTTTGCCTTATGCTGATGTTCTGAGCATTACACGCCAGGTGATCGCCGGGTTGTCTTATGCCCATGCCCAGAAGATGATCCACTGCGATATCAAACCCAACAATATCCTCTTTGATAATTTGGGTAATGCCATGATCACCGATTTCGGCTTGACCCGTGCCGTGCAGACCTCCGGCTCGGCGTCCACTTCGATCCTGACGGGTGGCGCAGGAACCCCCAACTACATGCCGCCCGAGATGTGGGAGGAAAGCCGGCTCACCCCCGCCGTGGACCAGTATGCCCTGGCCTGCGTGATCTACGAAATGCTGACCGGCAGGAAGTTATTTGAGGGAGATACCACGCCGATCATCATGGCCAAACACTTCAAACCGGTGGTTTTGCCTGATTCGATCCCCCAGGGAGTCAGAGGTGTCTTGACCAAGGCCTTGCAGATCCAGCCGTCTGCGCGTTTTGCCGATCTGCAGCTTATGCAGCTGGCCTTGGATGCGACGTATCAGCATAGACAGGTGCCCCAGGCATTGCATGTGGCTGGGACGGGGTCACAGACAGGCTCTATCCGCTCTGATGGATCATTGGAAGGAAAAAAGGTTGCTGACCAAACCGGCAATCCACAAAATGCGGTTAAACAACCCGGGTTAAAAAGCAAGTGGGTGTTGTGGGGATTGGGAGGGCTGGTCGGGTTTGCTTTGCTGGCAATTGTCGTGACCGGGATCGTTATCGGTATCATTCGCTTGGTAAACCGGCAGGCCATCCCGGCAATTCCAGGAACAGAGCCGGTCGTTGTGATGGAAACGACACAAGCCGTAACCAGCACCGCCACAGCCACGCGAACCGAGTTACCGACCAAGACACCCACCAAAACCCCGACTAAAACACCAACCAGAATTCCTACGAGCACTCCAATGCCTACACCTATCATCCAAACTCGGACCAAGGACGATATGGAGATGGTGTACGTGCCGGCGGGGAGCTTCACGATGGGGAGTGCGGCAGGAGACAGCAATGAACAGCCGGTGCATGAGGTATACCTGGATGGGTATTGGATCGATAGATATGAGGTAACCAATGGGCAGTTTGCCAAATGTGTGGCTGCGGGCGAGTGTGATCTACCGAATAGCAGCGAGTCGTATATACGGGACAGTTATTACGGCAATAGTACGTATGCCAACTACCCGGTAATCTATGTCAGCTGGTATGGTGCCCAGGCGTATTGTGCATGGGTGGGAGGGCGGTTGCCGAGTGAAGCGGAGTGGGAGAAGGCGGCGCGGGGAGGGAATGATGAGCGGACCTACCCATGGGGTGAAGGGATCGACAGCAATCGGGCGAACTATAAATTTAATGTGGGTGATACTACAGAAGTTGGCAGCTACCAAGCCGGAGCAAGCCCGTACGGGGTGCTGGATATGGCGGGGAATGTCTGGGAATGGGTGCAGGACTGGTATG
>CAYSZB010000024.1:0-31641 GCA_964435475.1 uncultured Anaerolineaceae bacterium
AAATTAGATCAATATTTTCCGAACCGCAAGTTAACTGCCGGCCAAAGCTTGGATAGTATGAAATTATCATATAAAGAATCCACTGGATTTCTTGACAAATTTCCGGAAAATGCTTGCATATCTCAATTAAATGGCATATAATAGCAACAAATGGATAAAAGTGGGTTAAAGTGGAAAGCCCACCCGGAAACGTCGTGAAATTCGGCGTTTCGTGTTTATAAGGAGAGGTAGAACGGATGTTCTTAGGACAATTTGAACACAACATTGATGCCAAATGTCGGTTGACCATTCCTTCTCGTTTTCGTGAGCAGGTGCCTGAGGGTATATATCTCATGAAAGGTTTTGACGGCAACCTGACCGCGTACTCCAAGCAAAGCTTTGAACGCATCGCTGATTCCATTAGTGAGAAAAGTATAACCGATCCTGACAATCGAATGATCAGGCGATTTCTTTTTTCGAGTGCTGCATGGCTTGAATTTGATAACCTCGGCCGGATCTTGATACCTGCTTACCTCAAGGATTATGCCAGGCTTGAGACCTCCGTCATGATAAATGGAGCCAGTGATAATTTCGAGATCTGGTCGATCGAAAAATGGAATGAGGTTCAATCAGAGCTAAGCGACCCTGAAAAGAACAGACGCTGGTGGGCAGCGATGGACATCTCGACCAAATGAACAAGGATTTTCTTGGTGATGACCTGACTAGTCCTCACCAACCTGTACTTTACAATGAGATTCTGACCGCCCTTGTGCCGGAAAGCGGTAGAAAATACCTGGACTGTACCCTGGGTGCTGGTGGTCATGCATTCGGGATACTGGAAAGGTCCTCCCCTTTTGGACAACTCTTGGGATTGGACCTTGATCCAGAGGCGATAAAGATAGCCCAATCCAGGTTATGTACCTTTTCAGACCGGGTGCACATAAGAAATGTTTCTTACCTGGATGCAAAAGATGTTCTTCGTGACATTGGATGGGATAAAGTTGATGGAGTGGTGATGGACCTTGGAGTTTCGTCGATGCAGATCGATAATGCGGAGAGAGGTTTTTCCTTTCAGAAGGATGGAGCATTGGATATGCGCTTCCATCCCGATATGGGAATTTCTGCCGCCGATCTGGTCAATAACACCGACGAGCAGGAACTGGCCAACATCCTTTGGCATTATGGCGAAGAAAAGCTTAGCCGTCGGATTGCTTCAGCAATAGTCAAGAACCGTCCGGTTACCCGCACAGTTCAACTGGCTGACATCATCCGCCAGGTTGTGAGAAAGCATTACACCAGGATCGACCCGGCAACACGGTCGTTTCAAGCGCTCAGGATTGCGGTTAACAAGGAACTGGTTGTCTTGGAAAATGCACTGCCAGAACTGGCATCCTTGCTGAATCCGGGAGGAAGGATGGCGATTATTTCATTCCATTCACTGGAAGACAGGATCGTCAAATTGTTCTTTAAGAAAGAAAGTACAAACTGCATCTGCCCACCAGAGCAGCCTGTTTGTAATTGTGCCCACCAGGCTAGTATAAGGGTGATCACCCATCACCCGATCCAGGCAGGCGATTTGGAAATTGAAGCAAATGGCAGATCACGCAGTGCAAAACTTCGTATTGCCGAAAGAATACTGTAAGTCACGAGACAAAAAAGAAAAAATGAAAAAACCAAAGCAATTATTACAGGCTTATCGACAGGCTCCATGGCGGGTCCAGCTGCAATGGCTTGGTTTCTTCCTTCTGGGCGTCGTTTTGGTTGCTGCTGTTGCGGGAGTTTATTTGAATTTAAGTGCCCGGGCATCTTCTGCAGGTAGGGCGATCCAATCCCTTGAAAACAAGGTGGATGCATATCAACGTGAGATCAATGACCTGTCAACCAGGTTAGCGTACATATCCTCGTCTGAACAAATGTATTTGCGCCTCAAGGACACCGACTTGGCACTGCTGGATCCAAAACAGGCAATCTACATCGAAGTACCTGGATTTATTTCAAGTCCCGATATCGTTCTTGCACCTCCTGCCGAAGTGGCATCCGTACAAACTCCGGTCATCAAGTCCCAATATACCAATTCGTTGTGGGATTGGTTTGTAGAAAACATTTGGTTCGCCAATGAAAAACCTTCAGTTGACCTTACCGAGGTAGAAGAATGAAACCAGCAAATTGGTCTCGCTATCTGATCATTTCAGGGATTTGTCTCCTAGTTATTGTGGGTATCATCGTACAGATGGTCCGCATCCAGAACTTACCAGGATCCGAGATCATCCTGGCGCAAAGCGAAAGTTTATCAGGCACTACCCAGGTTATTTACCCGGATCGCGGAAAGATCTACGACCGTTGGGGCCACCTCCTGGCTGGCGATGAGACAACTTATGAGATCGGGATTGACCTTAACCAGGTTTCAGACCCTGAGACAATAGCCACCGTATGCGCTTCGGTCTTGGGGCTTGATTACTCAACCGTACTTGGATATGCCAGGACCAAGGCTGGCGATAATGGTCAATACTACATCGTTTTGGATAATTTTGTTGACTCTGAAAAGGTTGAGCAGCTCAGTATCTTACAGACTCAATACGCTGAAATGCCGGTAAAGAGACACGTCGTCAATCCCAGTTTATCCGGTCTGATGTGGTCGCCTTACACCAAGCGTAGTTACCCGGAAGGAAGCCTTGCCTCCAATGTCATCGGTTTCTATGGCTTCCTGGATAGGATCGATGGAAGAGGCTTTTTTGGGGTTGAAGAAACCTACAATGATCTCCTGGCAGGCACCCCACAGACAGTCTACATTGCTTACGACCCCCAGAGGGTAAAGGCAAATATGGATCTGCCGGAAGGTGCCAGCCTTGTATTGACCATCGATCGTGAGATTCAGTCCATGGCTGAAAACACGCTTGAGGATGCCATAGATTGGTCAGGTGCGGAGGCTGGAACGATTTTGGTCTACAACCCGGAGGATGGTTCCCTCCTGGCCATGGCAACCACACCCCGCCTGGACCCCAATGAATACTGGAATTATGGTGAGGTGTTTCCCAACCCGACACCATTTAATCGCGCGATCAGCAAGTCTTATGAACCCGGCTCTGTTTTTAAAGTGATCACCCTGGCAGCCGCATTGGATGCGGGTGCCGTCACCCCGGAAACCACTTTTTACGATCCAGGTTATATTGAAGTTGGTGGGTATTACATCAATAACTGGGATGGAAGTGCCTGGGGCACCCAGGATATGACTGGCTGTATGCAGCACTCTTTGAATGTCTGCCTTTCCTGGATCGCCCAACAATTGGGAGCTGATCAATTTTATGAGTACGTCAGGGCTTTTGGTTTCGATCGCAACACCGGGATCGATCTTTCAGGTGAGATCCATTGGCCGATCCGCGTTCCAGGCGATGAACAGTGGTATGAAGTTGACCTTGCAACAAATTCATTCGGGCAGGGAATTGCCGTTACCCCCCTGCAAATGGTTATGGCAGTTGGAGCCCTGGCAAATGAAGGGAAGATGATGCTGCCTCATGTTGTGAAGAGCATGGTTATAGATGGACATCAATACGAAATAAATCCCGTTGTTGTTGGCACACCCATCAAAGCAGAGACGGCTTCAACAATCACCGAACTGCTCGCCAATTCACTGGAAAACGAATCTTCCAACGCACTCGTCGAAGGCTACCGGGTTGCAGGAAAAACCGGGACTGCTGAAATTCCTACTCAATATGGGTACTCCAGCAGCCAAACCCACACATCTTTTGTGGGTTGGGGTCCGGTAGATGACCCGAAGTTCCTTGTTTATGTATGGCTTGAAAAGCCAGAGATCTCCATCTGGGGCTCTGAAGTTGCAGCACCTGTATTCCAGGATGTTGTTGAAAAACTGGTGGTCCTGCTTGGTTTGCCACCAGATTCGGTCAGACGGGAATTGGTCGCAGAATAGGCATGAATTAACTATGGAGATCAGGCATTTAATTGAAGCACTGACAGGAGAACAACTGAGAAACGGGTCACTTCCGGTTTCTGAGTTTGTGATTGATTCCCGCGAAGCTTCAGCCAGCTCACTTTTCATTGCCTTACCTGGCGAACATGTCAATGGGCACCAGTTTGTGGATGCTGCCTTTGCCAAAGGTGCAGAATTTGCCTTGATCGATCAACCTGGGTGTACCAGCCATCCGGTAGTTGACTTACGCAAAGGATCATTCAACCCCACCCTGGCGCTGCCTCCCGCGCCGTTTGCTTTGCTGGTCGATAACACCCTTTTAGCACTGCAAAAGAGTGCTGGTTGGTGGCGAGACCAGTTCTCCCTGAGAGTCATCGGCATAACAGGAAGCGTTGGCAAATCTTCAACCAAAGAGTTGATGGCTTCGGTTTTATCCAGGCGCTTCATAACTTTAAAAAGTGCCGGCAACATGAATAATGAAATTGGGCTTCCCCTGTCAATTCTTAAGTTGAATGAAACTCACGAAGTTGCTGTCCTGGAAATGGGGTTTTACCTGCCAGGTGAGATCAAATTACTGTGCGATATCGGCAAACCCCAGGTTGGAGTGGTCACAAACATCGGAACTGTTCACGCAGAACGCGCAGGTTCCCAGGAAGCAATCGTCAGGGGAAAATCAGAATTGATCAGTGCCTTACCTCCCGCACCTGAAGGGATTGCTGTTCTCAATTACGACGATCCATGGGTCAAAGATATGGCTTCACTGACCAAAGCCAGGGTTTTCTACTATGGCTTAACTCCAGAATCTGATCTCTATGCTGATGAGATCGTTAGTTTGGGTCTGGAGGGTATTCATTGCCAGTTACATTACAAAGGTGAAAAATTATTCGTCAAAGCCCCCCTGATCGGCAGGCATTCAGTATACACGCTCTTAAGAGCGGTGTCTGTCGCGCTATGTGAAGGCATGTCCTGGGAGTGGATCATTTTTGCCCTGCAATCAAGCAAGGTGCAACTGCGTTTAACCACCAGCAAGACGACCAGCGGAGCCATGTTAATTGACGACTCTTACAACGCATCTCCCCCATCAACTCTGGCTGCTCTCAACCTGCTGGACGATCTTGAGGGACACAAGGTTGCTGTGTTGGGCGACATGCTCGAATTGGGCCAATACGAACACCAGGGCCACTGGATGGTTGGCATTCGGGCAGCAGAGGTCGCAGACAAGATAATCTTGATCGGAACCAGGTCAAAAATTACTGCAGAAGCAGCTCTGGCCTCAGGCTTTGATCCTTCACACTTGCATTGGTTTGAAAATGTGGACGAAGCCACCCTTCACCTGTCACAAACGCTAAAAAAAGGCGATGTTATCCTCATAAAAGGCTCACATAGCATGCAAATGGAAACAATTGTTTCGGCATTGGAGGAACAGGACTGATGACGGGTAATGCAATTGTTTTTGCGATCGCTGGTCTGAGTTTTCTGCTCACCTTCATCTGGGGCGACCCCTTGATCAGGTTGCTTCAAAAATGGCGACTTGGAAAGATCATTCGGATCGATGGACCCCAATCGCACATGAGTAAAATGGGCACCCCTACCATGGGTGGTTTCATGTTTATCATTCCCGTTACATTGCTGACTGCCCTCTTGAATGCAGTCTCGCTGCTTGGCTATGATGGGATTGGACGATCTATTGCCCTTCCTGTGCTGACCATGTGGGCTTTCGCAGTGCTTGGCGCAGTGGATGACTGGGAAGGGATCAAGGGCAACCGCAAAGGATTGGGTATGCGCGGCTGGACAAAATTCCTGATCCAGGTCGTGATTGCTGGTGTGATCGCCTATGCATTGCAATACCTGCTCAAAGTACCCCAGCTTTACTTCCCCACTTTTCAAGGAAGCATTGAATTGGGTTATCTTTACATCCCGGTTGCCATAGTGGTCATTGTCGGGCTGGCGAACGCCGTCAACATCACCGATGGCTTGGACGGTTTGGCCGGATTGATTTCAGCCACTGCCTTTGTTGCCTATGGCATCATCGCCCTGGTGCAAGGACAAACCTACCTTGCCCGCTTCTGTTTTTCTTTATTCGGCGCTATCTTTGGATTTCTCTGGTTCAATGTTCACCCAGCCAGGCTTTTTATGGGTGACACCGGTTCCCAGGCATTGGGCGCAACCCTTGCCGTGGTTACTTTAATGACTGGCCACTGGATTTTGATCCCGGTTTTTGCATTTATTCCGATGAGTGAGATGCTCAGTGTGATCTTGCAAGTCTCGTACTTCAAACTTACCAAAGGCAAAAGATTGATCAAAATGTCCCCCATTCATCACCATTTTGAATTGATTGGTTGGAGTCAGACTCAGGTTGTCCAGCGTTTTTGGTTGGTCGGATTGCTATTTACCATGCTTGGTTTTGCGTTTATTTTTGTAGAGTAACAGTGGAAAATAATTATTCAGGCAAAAGGATATTGGTCATAGGAGCAGCCCGCCAGGGACTGGCAATGGCACGTTACATGTGCAGAGTTGGTGCAATTGTGACCCTGACCGACAAACGCAATGAAACCCAACTCTCAGTTGAGATAGAAGAAATGAAGAGATTTGGGGTCACGTGGTCACTGGGTGGGCACCCCATTGAACTGCTGAACGATGTGGATATTGTTTCCATTTCTGGAGGCGTCCCGTTGACCCTGCCGATCATTCTCGAAGCCCAAAAACGCGGATTGCCATTGATCAACGATTCCCAGGTTTTCTTTGATGCCTGCCCATGTAAAACCATAGGCATCACAGGCTCTGCTGGAAAGACCACTACGACATCACTCGTTGGCAGCATAGGGAATTATCACACCCAGATCAAGAACTTACCCAGCAGGGTCTGGGTTGGTGGCAACATTGGCAATCCTCTAATCGAATTTTTAGATAGTATGCAGCAGGATGATATTGCTGTCGTCGAATTATCCAGTTTTCAACTTGAGATCATGCGAAGATCGCCCAATATAGCAGCGATTTTAAATATCACACCCAACCACCTGGATCGTCATGGCACAATGCAAGCCTACACCGAGGCAAAAGCCAGGATATTGACTTTCCAGTGCAATTCAGATCTTGCGGTCCTGAACCGGGACGATGCAGGCTCCTGGGAGTTGGTGGAGCGTATCAATACATCCCTAATCACGTTTGGTATGGCAATACCTCCAAAGCACATAAACGGTACATTTATCAAACGTGATCATATTTACCTCCAGATGGAAGGGGACCAGGTCAAGTTATTACCGGTGGATTGGATCCGTCTTCCTGGGCAACATAATCTTTACAATGTTCTGGCAGCTTGTGCAATATCAGTTGGCGCTTCTTTTTCACTGCCTGCCATCCAGGAAGCCGTGGATACATTTGAAGGTGTCCCCCACCGCTTGGAATTGGTACGTGAGTTAAATGGGGTGAAGTGGTACAACGACTCGATCGCCACTGCTCCCGAGAGGACAATGGCAGCCATTAATTCGTTTACCTCGCCCCTCGTTTTATTGGCAGGTGGCCGGGATAAAAACCTGCCCTGGTCACAATTGGGAGAACTGATCCGCCAGAGGGTCGA
The DNA here is from genome assembly GCA_964435475.1 of uncultured Anaerolineaceae bacterium. Taxonomy (GTDB): domain Bacteria; phylum Chloroflexota; class Anaerolineae; order Anaerolineales; family Anaerolineaceae; genus CAYSZB01. Next base: position 7,482 of record CAYSZB010000024.1, read on the forward strand.
TCACCTCGTCGGCTTCGGTGAATGTGCTGACCTGGTTATCAACGCAGTTGGGCAAGTGCCGGCTGGCAGTAAACCTTATTCAATTACGAAATGTAACGGGTTGGAACAGGCCGTGCAATCTGCAGCAGCAGTTGCCACACAAGGAGATTGCGTCCTTTTATCACCGGGTGGCACAAGTTTTGATGAATTCAAGGATTTTGAAGAACGTGGAGAAAAATTTCAAAAATGGGTGAACGAGCTTTCATAAATCCATCGATCAAGCGATCATCGAATAAAATTGGCCGCCAGTTAAGGTTACCTTTTGATGTGCCATTGTTGCTGATTTTGACCGTCCTGGTCATTTTCGGCTTACTGATGGTCTATTCAGCCAGTTGGGATGCCTCACTGCTTATCAAGAGACCTTCCACATACCTTTTCTGGCGCCAGGTGATTTGGATAGCGGTTGGTTTGGCTGGGGCATTTGTCATCAGCTTGATTGACTATCACTGGTATGAGAAATTCCTGGTGATAATCATCATCTTGATCGTCCTGATTCTTTTTGCTGTGTTGATCATCAATGATGTACGCTTTAATTCCTCGCGAACTTTGGTCGGCGGCTCCATTCAACCTGCTGAATTGGCAAAAATGGTAATAATTTTATACCTGGCGTTTTGGCTCAGCAAACGGAAGGACAATTTGGACAGGATAAGCGTTGGTTTAATTCCACTTAGCGTTATTCTGGGCTTCATTGCTGGCTTGATCATCCTCCAGCCTGATATCAGTGCTGCTGCAACCATTGTTATCCTCGGCATCATGCTCTTTTTCCTGGCTGGTGGCGACTGGAAGCAGATCATCTTCTTTACTGTTGTAGGTTTGATCGTTGGTAGTGTTGTTGTTGCTGCGTCAACGACTGGCAGTGCCCGTCTTGAGCAATACTTTGACGCCTTGCGCAACCCCGCTGAAGGTTCATACCATATTCGCCGAACTTTTGAAGCTGTGATCAAAGGTGGCTTCTTTGGCGTTGGAATTGGAAAAGCAGACACCAAGTTTACCGGGTTGCCTCTTCCGCATACCGATAGTATTTTCGCTGTCATAGCAGAAGAGACCGGCATCCTGGGTGGAATTTTCGTCCTTGCGTTATATGCATTACTGCTTTGGAGAGGTATTGTTATTGCAAAACGGGCTCCGGATCAACTCGGATCATTACTGGCATTTGGCTTCGTCGGATGGATCGTTTTGGAAGCCTTGATGAACATTGCAGTGATTGTAGGACTGTTTCCTTTTACCGGTAATGCCCTGCCTTTTATCAGTTATGGCGGATCAAGTATGTTGACCAGCCTGGCAGCAATAGGCATTGTCATGAATGTGTCTAGACGATCCATAAATTATGAGACTTTGGAAAGGAGTTCAGCACATGCGGTTGTTGATATGCGCAGGCGGGACGGGCGGCGGGGTGTATCCCGCACTAACCGTATCCCAGGCGCTGAGGATTGAACGTCAAGACCTCCTTTGGGTCGGTGGTCAGGGTGGGATGGAAGAGGCTCTCGTTAAACGGGAAGATCTTTCTTACAGAAACATCCCTGCTGCCGGGGTCCATGGTGTTGGTATCAAGAAACTGCCGGGAAACTTGCTGAAACTTTTTAAAGGATACTTTGCGTCGAGGAAGATTTTAAATGAATTCAAACCGGATGTTTTGTTCTTTACAGGAGGGTACGTTGGAATACCCATGGTTTTGGCAGGATTTAGGAAGCCAACCATATTGTATGTTCCTGATATTGAACCGTCCCTGGCGCTTAAATTCCTGGCACATTTTGCAAGGAAGATCGCATTGACAACAGAGAATTCGCGTGAGTTTTTTTCACGCAAGGAGAAATTGACAGTGACTGGGTACCCGATCAGGCAAGGATTAACAAAATGGACCAAGAAAGAAGGGCGTGCCTATTTCAACATAACAGGTGATCGCCCGGTGATCTTGTTCATGGGTGGGAGCAAAGGTTCTCGTTCGATCAACAACGCAGTTGTAGCTAACCTGCCTGAGTTGTTGAAGAAATACCAGGTGATACACATCACTGGGCACCTGGATTGGGACATGATCCAGCCAAAAACTGCTGATGCAGGACCAAATTACCACGCCTTTCCATACCTCCATGAGATGGGTGCAGCTTTGGCATCCGCTGACCTGGTTGTATCCCGTGCTGGAGCTTCTATATTAGGCGAATACCCCATGTTTGAACTTCCTGCGATTTTGGTTCCTTACCCATATGCCTGGCGCTACCAGAAAGTCAACGCGGAATTTCTGGTTGAACACCAGGCAGCCATCATGCTCCTTGATGAAACCCTGAATAGCACATTATTAAGAACGATCGACCAGTTAATGCAAGATAAAAATCAGCTCAATCGGATGCGCAAAGCGATGGCATCCCTGGCTCGACCAGAGGCAGCGATGCTTATTGCAGAATTGATCAACGAGGTCGCAGAGGTCTGAGAGGAATTGGAGCGATAAATTATGATCAGTTTACCTGTTTTCTTCTGGATTTTTGTAGTGCTATTTGCCATCATCGGTGCCATACGTGGTTGGGCAAAGGAAATTATGGTCACCTTTTCAGGAATAGTGGCAATTTTTATCATTGCTGTCTTGCTTCCGTTGATCAATAAGTCCCTCTCTGCCAGTTCTCTCTTTTGGGCACAAATGATCATCTTCATGGCAGTCATCTTCTTCGGTTACCAGACCCCAAATTTTCGCCGCCTGGCAGAATCAGGTCGTTTTGTCAGGGATACCCTCAGGGATTCTGTTTTCGGTGTCATGCTGGGCGCGATCAATGGCTATATGATAGTTGGATCGCTTTGGTATTACCTTGATAAAGCTGGTTACCCCTTGACTTTTATCACTGCACCAGACGCTGCATCATCGGTCGGCGTTGCTGCAGCAAATATCTTGAAGGTCGTTGCCCCTGTATTGTTGGGGGGTAACGTCATCTTCTTTGCCGTTGGGATCGCATTTGTAATTGTTTTGGTGATGTTTATTTGATGAGACACGTTCATTTTATCGGGATAGGTGGCACAGGTTTATCAGCCATAGCGCGTATTCTCGTTCAACGGGGATATGAAGTGAGTGGTTCTGATAACTTTGCTTCCGTCTATTTTAACGATATCGCCAGGGATGGCGCAAAAACCTTCCTTGGCCATCACCCTGATAATGTAAGGGGTGCCGATGTCGTTGTGCGCTCATCCGCCATCAAAGACGATAACCCGGAAGTCATTTCCGCCATTCAACTGGGTATTCCGGTCTTAAAAAGGTCCGATTTCCTTCCCATGTTATTGAAAAGCAGTGACACAATAGCCATTGCCGGTTCGCATGGCAAAACCACGACCACTTCGATGATACTTTTCATGCTCCATGAGATCGGGGCGGATCCCTCGTTCATTTCAGGAGCCATAGTAAAACAGCTGGCAACAAATGCCCACGCAGGTTCATCTGACCTCTTTGTCATTGAAGCCGATGAGTATGATTACATGTTCCTTGGGTTAAATCCATTGATCAGCGTCATCACCAACATCGAACATGACCACCCTGATTGTTTCCCCACCCCGGAAGCATACATGGAGGCATTTGTCCAATTCTTATCTCGCCAGCGTCCCAACGGGACAGCCTTTTTATGTGTCGATGATCCAGGTGTTCGCCAACTTCTGACTCGGGATGCAGTCACACTCGTGAATTTCAAGACTTACGGATTAAAAAGCAATGCAGACTACCTCGCCTCAGGGTTGAAATTGAACCCGGCTGGATGCTTCAACTTTGACTTTGTTCTGAATTCAGGAAAAGGAGCGCCAAATAATTTAGGAAATTGCCGGCTCCTTGTTCCGGGAGAACACAATGTCCAGAATGCCCTTGCGGCTTTGGCAGTGATTCATACCCTGGGCTTTCCTTTGTCTGAAGCACTCAATGCACTTTCTCGTTTTCAAGGCGCTGATCGCAGGTTTGATATTTGCGATCCAGTGGCAGGAATCACGATAGTAAATGACTATGCGCATCATCCTACCCAGATTGACCACACCATCGCTGCTGCCCGTACGCGTTTCCCGGGTGCACCGATTTGGGTTGTCTGGGAGCCACATACCTATACCCGCACCGCCGCCCTTGAAAAGGATTTCTGCACTTCCCTTTCGCGCGCAGACCACGTTATCATCACCAGGATCTATCCTGCCCGCGAAAAGGATAATGGCTACACCCCACTTGGTATTGTTGATGCCTTGGGTTCAAAGAAAGCCTGTTACATTCCCGACTTTGATCAGGTCGCAGGATACCTGGTTAGGAATCTTGCCGAAAATGATGTCCTTCTGGTGTTATCAGCCGGGAACGCACCTGCCATCAGCCAAAAAACATTGGCCTTGTTAAAAGACAGGCTTTAGAAGAGACGATTGATGATTAACGAGAACTTGTTTGAAGTAAAGAAGATACTTGGAGAAAAACTCCAGGAAAATGTCCGCATGGCAAACTACACCACCATTCGCGTTGGTGGTCCTGCCCTGGGTTTTTTACCTGCCAACACTTTGGATGAACTCACCCAGGCTGCCAATGTGCTGTGGCAAAACCAGGTTCCATTTAAGGTCATCGGTAGTGGATCTAATTTTCTGGTCAGCGATAAGGGTTACAACGGTATCATCTTGCTCAATCGTGCCCATAATATCAGGATCCAATCCAACGAATCTCCTTTTACAGTTGATGCTGAATCTGGGGCTATTTTTGGAACTCTTGCCCGTCAGTCCGCTATTCGTGGTTTATCCGGTATGGAATGGGCAAACAGTATTCCAGGAACAGTCGGCGGTGCGATTTACGGCAATGCCGGTGCGCATGGCTCTGACATCTCGTGTAATTTGATAATGGCAACAATCTTGCACCCAATCAATGGAAAGGAGAATTGGCCTTTAGAAAAACTACAGTATCAATATCGAAGCAGCGTGTTAAAAAGGGAAAAACTGGATGCGGTCATCTTATCGGGATTATTTGGCGTCGAACAAAGTTCCAGGCAGGAAGCACAGGCCAGGATTTTGTCATATTCCGAAAAGAGGAAGAAGACCCAACCGGAAGGTGCTTCATTTGGTTCAACCTTCCGCAATCCTGTCGGTGATCACGCAGGTCGGTTAATTGAAGCTGTAGGGCTCAAAGGACATCAGATTGGACATGCTATGATCAGCCAGGTTCACGCAAATTTCATCATTAACAGTGGTGGTGCCAGGGCTGCAGATATTTATAGCTTGATTTGCTTGGCAAAAAATGAAGTGAAGAACAGGTTCGGGGTCGAACTGGTTCTTGAGATCGAATTATTAGGTGATTTCGAAGATGAAAAATAAACTCAACCTGGCTCTGATTTTTGGAGGTCGCTCTGGTGAACATGAGGTTTCGCTTATGTCAGCCAGTTCTGTCCTTGCAATTCTCGATACCCGGAAATACAACATCTACCAGGTGGGTATAACACGCCAGGGTAAATGGTTCTATGGGACAAATGCCCTGGAAGCCTTTAAAAAGAATGACTTGTCAACCCTTAACCAGTCCCTGTTCACGCCTGAACCGGGAGAACCGTTTTTGTACATCGTAAACAACGGTCAATTACAGCCTTTGGCACGGATCGATGTGGTATTACCGATATTACATGGCAGTTACGGCGAAGACGGCACCCTTCAGGGTCTTCTTGAGTTGATCGATGTGGCTTATGTTGGTGCTGGCGTAAGCGGATCTGCTGTTGGCATGGATAAAGGTATCTTCAAACATGTCATGCAAGCCATGGGTATACCGACACTACCCTTTACGGTTATGCAACGTGAACATATTCTTACTAACCTGCCCACCATGATCGCTCAAGCAGAATCAGTTGCCCCCTACCCACTTTTCACAAAACCTGCGAACCTCGGTTCTTCGGTTGGCATCCTTAAATGCCGCAACCGGAGTGAACTGCAGGAAGGCTTGCTGGAAGCTGCCAGGTTCGATAGAAGAGTGGTTATTGAAAAAGGAGTTTCAGCCCGCGAGATTGAGATAAGTGTCCTCGGGAATGAAGACCCCATCGCCTCCCTTCCAGGTGAGGTTATCCCCAAAGATTCCTTTTACACATACGAAGATAAGTATGTTCATGGGGTTGCTGAGTTGATCATCCCTGCCCAACTGAGCCCGGTGGTGATCGGCGAGATCCAGAAGTTCGCAGTAATGGCTTATAAGGCAGTAGATTGCGCGGGAATGGCGCGGGTGGACTTCTTTATTGACAAAGAAACCGGCAAACTTTATCTAAATGAGCTAAACACAATTCCAGGGTTCACCAGCATCAGTATGTATCCCAAACTTTGGGAGGCATCTGGTATCACATATGCTGAATTGATCGAAAAGTTGATCGAACTGGCTTTTATGAGAAAACAACAGCGAAATGCAACCATCAGGGAGTATAAGGCATAACATGTCTCCTTCAACTTCTAAACAAACCAGGTCTGAGCAAATTCGCTCTCGTCGGCAGGATCAAAATGCACCGAAGAAAGCACTGAAAAAACAGCCGCCAATGCCTGTGAAACAAGCCCCCACTACCAGGGTGACAACCCGTCGGACTTCAAGTGGCTACTCAAATGCAACATCAAGTCAGAAGCAGGCCAATCGCCGCAAGGTATATGTCCCCTTGAAGACGCCTGGTGCAGAAATCAGTTTGCCTGCAATGCCCAACATCCAGGTTGGTTGGCGTTTGGCATCCTTCCTCATATTTGCAGTATCACTGTTCGCTTTGATCAGCCTCAAAAACATGTCATTCTTTAGGATCAGTCAGGTGGACCTGGTTGGCGCTACACGCTTACCCGCAGATGAGGTGATCGGTAAGATTGCCATAAGTGATCTATCCATTGTGGATGTGTTGCCGGGCGATATTGAGAACCAGGTGCTATCTGCATTTCCAGAGATTAAGAGCGCTGAAGTAACCATTGGTCTGCCAGCCGTGGTTTCGGTAAAAGTGACCGAACGCATACCTGCTGTTTTATGGGATATGGAAGATGAAGATGAATTTTGGATCGATGAAGCTGGCTTTAGTTTCCCGATGCGTGGTGAGGCAACTTTACCAGTCTATGTAAAGGCAAATAACTTCCCTCCTTCCCCCCTGGGTGATTCCGATGAGGAAATTGCAGCTACTGACCCCATTGTTAATAGCACGGTAGCTGAGAGGAAACCGGATGTTGATCCCGGTTTTGTTGGGGCGATTCTGAGCCTGAATACTATGCTTCCTGAGGGGTGCACATTACTTTACGATTCTGAGTATGGATTGGGCTGGCAGGACCCCCGTGGTTGGCTGGTCTACTTTGGTACAAATACTGCACACATTGATCAAAAGCTTGCACAATATGCAAAAATTATTGAAGAAATACAAGCACGTAACATTCAACCGGCTCTGATCAGCCTTGAATTTTTACGGGCACCTTTTTATCGCCTGGAGAACTGATATGGATGAACCAATTGTAGTAGGAATAGATGTAGGAACAACAAAAATTTGTACACTTGTTGCAAGGGTTGAAAATGGCAGCAATCTTCGCATCCTTGGGGTTGGTATTGAACCATCCCATGGAATTCGCAAAGGTACGGTAATTGATATCAATGCGACTTCTGAAGCCATTGCCAGATCGATCGAGAAAGCAGAAAGGACCTCTGGATTTGAGATCAACAGCGCCCTGGTCAGCCTGGCTGGATCCCACGTATCCTCATTGAACAGTAGGGGTGTGGTTGGCATTTCTGGCCGGGTGATCGATAATTCGGATATTGACCGGGCGTTGGAATCTGCCCAGGCGGTCGCCATACCCCACAATCGTGAAGTGATCCATGTCATTCAACGGGGATTCATCATCGATGGTCAGGATGGTATTCGACAGCCTGTGGGAATGCATGGCTATCGCCTTGAAGTGGAAGCCCACATTATCACTGCATCCGCATCAACCGTTGAAAACCTGCGCCAGTGTGTCGCCAATGCAGGCATAGAGGTCTCACAATTTGTCCTCAATCCACTTGCATCCGGCGAGATCGTACTGACCGAGAATGAGCGGGACATTGGCGTTGCAGTGGTGGATATGGGTGGTGGCACGACCAACATGGCAATCTACATCAATGGCGATGTCTGGCATACCAATATTCTGCCGGTCGGTGGAAACAATGTCTCCAATGACATCGCCCACGGCTTGCGATTGCCGATCGATAAGGCTGAGGAAGTGAAATTACAGCATGGCTTTGCCTCTGCAGAAAACATTAAGGACGATGAAACCTTCAATGTCGTCACCTTTGGTGCAGAGCAATCCATGAAACTCAGCCGCAAAGAGCTCTGCATGATTATTGAAGCTCGCGTGGAAGAGATTTTGCATATGGTGCTGGATGAGATCCGCCGTTCCGGTTACGACGGTATGCTTCCTGCCGGTATCGTTCTGACAGGCGGTGGAAGCCAACTGCCAGGGATCAGGGATATGGCAAAGAAAGTATTGGGATTGCCAGTCAGAATAGCCAAACCTGAAAAGATGGTCGGTTTAACCGATCAGATCAGTTCACCAGCTTTTGCAACCAGTGTGGGTCTTTTGCAGTGGGCAATTTTAATGAGTGAAACCAATCCTGCGGTTCCTGAGAGAAATCGTAGGACGAAATCAGTGAATTTCAACTGGGAAGCTATTAAAGAGTTTCTTAAAAAGTTGATACCATAAAAATTATTCCATCAGGTAAAGAAAAAAAGAGGAGATTAAAATGGATACAAACAAACAAACAGAATCATTTGCACGAATCAAGGTAGTAGGAGTTGGCGGCGGTGGCTGTAATGCAGTAAACCGCATGATCAGCGAAGGTGTTGATGGCATTGAATTCATTGCCATTAATACTGATTCACAGGCCCTTTTAAAAAGTGCCGCAAAAACAAAGGTCCGCATCGGTGAAAAAGCAACCCGCGGGCTGGGTGCTGGTGGCGATCCAAAAATTGGCCGGCTTGCCGCTGAGGAATCCGCAGAAGAACTTTACGAAGTCCTTAAAGGCAGCGATATGGTCTTTGTGGCTGCCGGACTCGGTGGTGGCACGGGGACCGGTGCTGCTCCAGTCGTAGCCCAGATCGCCAAGGAAATCGGCGCACTCACCATTGGTGTCGTAACCCGCCCATTTACGTTTGAGGGCAATCACCGCGCGAAAAATGCCGAAGAAGGTGCAACCAGGCTCAAGGAACATGCAGACACGTTGATCGTGATCCCCAATGATCGCTTGCTCCAGATTGTCGAAAAAAGGATTGCCTTAAACGAAGCTTTTGGTATTGCCGATGATGTGCTCCGCCAGGGCATCCAGGGTATATCTGAATTGATCACCGTCCCTGGTTTGATCAACCTTGACTTTGCGGATGTCCGCACGATCATGTCTGAGGGTGGCGCTGCATTGATGGCAGTCGGCACAGCCTCAGGTGAAGACCGTGCCCGGGTTGCTGCAGAACAGGCTATTTCCAGTCAGTTGTTGGATGTCACCATCAACGGTGCCCATGGTATATTGTTTAACGTAACAGGCGGTCCATCGCTTTCATTGTTTGAAGTAAACCAGGCTGCTGCGATCATTAAAGAGACCGCCCACCCGGATGTCAACCTGATCTTTGGTGCAGTAGTTGACGAAAAGATGGGTGATGAAGTTCGTATTACCGTTATTGCTACCGGATTTGACCAATCCGATAAGTACTTTCAGGAATCGACGAACAATCCTTCGGTAAATACAAGAACCGCAAGGACTTCCAGCACTCTTTCAGCGCTTTCGGATTTTAAAGTCACGCCTAAACCCGTGTCTGAAGAATCCCAGCAGGATAATTCATTCCCCACCTCATACAGTACCAAAGACCTGGATTATCCAGCTTTCTTAAGAAACAGGGTTACAAAGGATCAGAATAACATTAGCGAGTAACCTCCCTTCTCCCTATCTTTTTTCCTGATGCATGTTTTTTGTGATCATGCTCTATTAAGCCTGTCGGCTTGATAGAGCATGTATCATTTAAACTCCAACTTCCTGAATTATTGCAGGCCCTGAATTTGAACGGGAATTTGCCCATGGACTTGACTTAATATTTTATTAACTTTAAGAATGATATACGCAAAATCCTTGCCAATCATCGATCGATATGCTAAAATCTAGACCTACCGAACGAGTGGGGTTATGTTTTTGTTTTACCCCCCATATATAGGGGCTATTATTATAAGGAGAGAGTTTTTGCCAGATGCAGTGCCCGTTTTGCAAGCACAGTGACTCAAAAGTGATCGATACGACAAAAGACTCCCATGGGGGGATCCGTCGTCGAAGGCAATGCATTGCCTGTCACCAACGGTTCAGCACTTATGAGCGTCCGATCCTTGCCACACCCCTGGTAATAAAGCGGGATGGCATGCGGGAAGCCTTTGATCGCGATAAATTGCGCGAAGGTATCCGCATCGCATGTGCCAAACGACCGGTTTCAGCTGTAGATATCGAAAAACTGGTTGGCGAAGTGGAATCGACTCTCCAAAAAATGGGTAAATCTGAGGTCTCTTCCAGGCTCATTGGTGATATGGTGATCAAAGGGCTCAAAGAACTGGATCAAATTGCCTACATTCGTTACGCCAGTGTTTACTTGAGGTTTGACGATTTACAATCCATCCGATCTGAGATCGATAGATTACTCTCTGAAGAAAAATAATATTTTAATAAAGGCAGCCATGGAGTCAGAAACCTTAACTCAAGTTTCAAACATTTTACCTACACCACCAATGCCTGTGGGGCTTCCTGGAGTAAATTTTTCAGAAAACTCCCGCCAGATCCTTTCCCGCCGCTATCTTCGGCGTGGAAATGATGGAAATCCCATTGAGACGATTGAAGAAATGTTTTGGCGTATTGCTTACCATATTGCCAACATTCCTGGCGCAGTGGAGGAAGATGTTCAAACCAGGGCAGTTGAATTCTATAATTTGATCAGTTCAAAGAACTTTTTTCCGAATTCCCCGACTTTCACTGGTGCTGGCACACCATTAGGTCAGCTTGCCGCATGTTTTGTCTTACCAGTATCAGATGATATGGGGCGGGCTTATGACGGAATTTTCCAAACCTTGCGTAATGCGGCATTAATTCAACAAACTGGTGGCGGAAATGGCTTTGATTTTTCACGCTTGCGGCCTAAAGGCTCCCTGGTTAATACTTCAGCCGGTGAAGCAACGGGTCCTGTTGGTTTTCTCAAGGTCTATGATCATGCATTTGGTGAGATCGCCCAGGGTGGAACGCGACGTGGTGCCAACATGGGGGTTCTTCGTGTAGATCACCCGGATATCCAGGATTTCATTACCTGCAAGACGGATGAAAATGCGATTACCAACTTTAATATTTCCGTAGGCATAACCGATGATTTTATGGAAGCAGTCCTTTCCGATAGTGAATGGCCACTTCGTTTTCCGGATGTCCATTCACCGCAATATAAATCTTTCAATGGCACAATTGATGAAGCCTTAAAAAAAGGCGTCCCCATTAATGTCCATAAAACTGTTTCAGCCAGGGAGTTATTCTATAAGATCGTGACCCAGGCACATCACAATGGTGAACCCGGTTTGCTGTTCCTGGATGCTGCCAACCGCTCAAATCCAGTCCCCCACCTGTACAGGCTTGAAGCCACCAACCCATGCGGTGAACAATGGCTGGGTCCGTATGAAAACTGCTGCCTGGGATCACTGAATTTACGACAATATTTTGGCCCCGACAGATCTGTCAATTGGCTGCAACTCGCCAGGGATACCGAACTGGCAACTACCTTTCTTGACAATGTCGTTGATGTCAATGCATATGTGCCTGCAGTACCAAAACTGCGTGAGTCAGCCCTCAATGCCCGCCGGATTGGCCTGGGTTTTATGGGCTTGGCTGACCTCATGTATCATGCTGGCGTTAGGTATGGCTCGGAACGTGCCCAGGAATTTGCCATGCAGGTGGTTGAATTTATTCGTTACCATGCCATGCGCACCAGCATTGACCTGGCTCGCAAACGTGGTGCCTTCCCGGCGATCAAGGGCAGCATCTATGATCCTGCCAACCTCACCTGGACGCCCCCCCACCCGACTCAACCTTACCAGGAAGACTGGGGACGCCCGGAAATTGATTGGAACAAGATCACCTATGGCATCCTCCAGTATGGTATTCGCAATGCAGCCCAAACCACGGTTGCTCCGACCGGTACGATTGCCACGGTCGCCGGCTGTGAAGGTTATGGCTGCGAACCGGTGTTTGCCCTCGCCTATGTCAGGCATGTTAACGATAAGGGCAAAGATCTTGAGTTGACTTATGTCAGCCCGCTATTCAATGAAGCATTGGATCGTTCAGACCTCGAACCAGAAGTCAAATCCCGCATCATTGAAAAAGTGCTTGAGAACGGCTCCTGCCAGCAATGTGAAGACCTGCCGCCATCTATTCGGGATACATTCGTGGTTTCTTCGGATATCTCCGCAGATGAACACCTTTACATGCAGGCTGCTATGCAGACATTTGTCGATAATAGCTTGAGCAAAACAATCAACTTCCCCGAAGGAACGGAAATTGAAGAAGTTGCCAGGGCTTATCAGCTTGCCTGGCAGTTGGGATGCAAAGGGGTTACTGTTTACGTGACTGGCTCGCGGGAAAAAGTCGTTCTCGAGACCAAAGCTACGCAGAACAAGAAAAAAGCGGATGCGTCTTCAATTGCGGATGCCTGGTCAGGAGATGAAGAAGAACAATCTCAACTTACCTTCTGGCAGGACTCAAAAAAGCCACGTCCCAGGACTTTGAAAGGCTACACTTTTTCAATTGAGACACCCCTTGGAAAAGCCTTCGTTACCATCAATGAAAACGGTATGGATCAACCATTTGAGGTTTTCATCAACACTGCCAAAGCAGGCTCAGAAACAGCAGCCCACTCTGAAGCCATAGGGCGTTTAATTTCATATGTCTTGCGCCTGGCGTCCCCGGTTGAACCCAAGGAGCGCTTGAAAACTGTAATGGAGCAATTGGCTGGCATAGGTGGAGGTCGTTCTTTGGGCTTTGGCCCCAACCGGGTCCGGTCACTTCCCGATGGTATTGCCAAAGCATTGGACGATTACCTCTTTCAGCAACATTGGGAAAAGGAAGTACCGAAAGTCGAAGAGGTTGCACCTTCCATGTCATTACCGGGTATTCCGGGTGGAGCAATGAAGGTGGGTGAGCTTTGCCCTGAATGTGGGCAGGCGACCCTTATCAACGAAGAGGGATGCAAGAAATGCTACACTTGCGCCTATAGCGAGTGTTGATTTTTGTCTTCTATTGAATTAACAAGACAGGTTGTATGAACAGCCTGTCTTTTTATTTATCATGAAGTAAAATATCACTATCAATTTTTCTTTCGGAGGTAAAAATGATCTCGGATTGGAAATCATCAACACTTATGGTGAACGGGCATGAAATTTTCGTGACCCGCACGGGTGGCAGGAAGCCCCCCATTGTCCTGGCTCATGGTTTTACGGATGATGGCCTTTGTTGGACCGATGTTGCCCTTCAACTGGAAGCCCAGTATGATCTGATCATGGTGGATGCCATTGGCCATGGCCTGTCTGCTCGCATTCCCACAAACGGGAAATTTGAAATGGTGGATGACCTCTACCAGGTGATTCAACAGTTGGGATTAATTAAACCTACCCTCATTGGCCATTCCATGGGTGCTTTGGTTGGTTCAGGCCTGGCAGCCCTTTACCCTGATCTGCTCAGCAACTTGATCCTCGAAGATGTGCCGTGGTTTGAACAGACACCTCCGGTTGGAAAATCAAAAGATAGCAAAAAAACACACTTTCCCGATGTGGTTGCCCAACTTCAAAAGGGTACACTGGAAGAAGCGCTTGCATTTAGTCATAAACACAATTCACATTGGGCCGATACAGTCCATGAGTATTGGGCTAATTCGAAGATGAAATTCGACCTCAATTTATACAAGGTGAAATGGCCGACAGGTCCAGCCTGGCAGGAAGTTGCTTCAAAGATTACCTGCCCGACTCTTTTTCTCACGGGTGAAGTCTCGAAAGGCGCACTTGTCACTCCAGAGTTAATGATAAAGATCTTACATCTCGTTCCTAAGGCACAATGGGGACCGGTACCAGGTGCTGGTCATTGTATTCGCTATGAACAATTCAACACTTACATGAAGATAGTCAAGACTTTCTTAAATTTAAACTTTGCACCAGCTAAATACACACCTCCTGAACCTACAGCATGCTGAAAGGATGAGATGACCAAGCGTTTTATTCTGATGGCAGGCAATATTGGTACGGGTAAGACTTCTTTAACTGAGTTGATCGGTGAAAAACTGGGCTGGAGAACAGCCTATGAGTCTGTGGCAGACAACCCCTACTTGCCGGATTTTTACGAAAACATGAAAAACTGGTCCTTCCATCTCCAGGTTTATTTCCTGGGACACCGCGCTGAACAGCACATGAACCTGGCGATGGACGAACAGTCAGCGATCATCGATCGTTCGATCTATGAAGATGCTCACATCTTTGCCCGTGCCTTGAACCACATGGGCAATCTGTCCGACCGCGATTTTGAGTCTTATCTCAAAATTTATAATCTGATCCTCGGTGTTTTGCCCAAACCCGATCTTCTGATTCATCTCAAAGCACCCGTTCCTGTCCTGCTGAACCGCATACAAATGCGTGCCAGGGAAATTGAGAGTGGTGTGTCAGAAGAGTACTTATCGCTCTTGGATCGTTTCTATGAGGAATGGATCGAGAAGTTTGATTTGTGTCCTGTGTTGACAATTAAAAGCGATGATCTCGATTTTGTGCATAAGAAAAAGCACCTCGCAATTGTGACTGACCGGATCATGGAGAAATTGGCTGGTAAAGAGGAAATGATATTTTAGAGTCCACCAAATCAGTGTCAGACACAATGATCTGTCCTGTTTAAACATTTTTGGCAGTTGCTTTTTGCAACCAAATCTTTTCTCGAGCGTAATAATTGTTAGATGTTAAAGGGTCATTCGTGATACACGAAGAAGAAGCTTGCATTGAACAGGCTTTACTGGGTGATAGTCATGCTTTCTCCTGGTTGGTGGATGCATATAAAGACATCGTTTTCTTTATCTGCTACCGCTTTTTGGGTAATGCCAATGATGCAGAAGATGCAGCCCAGGAATCCTTTTTTCGTGCTTTTGTTCACCTGAAAAATTATGACCGGCAAAGATCTTTTAAGAATTGGCTCTTATCCATCGCATCTCATTACTGCATCGACTGCTTGCGAAGAAAGAAATTCACTTCCGTCGATCTCGATCTACTGCC
Organism: uncultured Anaerolineaceae bacterium; assembly: GCA_964435475.1. Classification (GTDB taxonomy): domain Bacteria; phylum Chloroflexota; class Anaerolineae; order Anaerolineales; family Anaerolineaceae; genus CAYSZB01. The sequence goes on from CAYSZB010000024.1 coordinate 22,764, forward strand.
GGCAAATGCACTTAATGACAGGGATGCCCCTGACCCTGAAAGGGAACTGGAAAGACTTGAACAGGAAGCTTTATTACAAACCGTCCTCAATGAATTGGCGCCAAAAGATAAAGCCATCGTCATTTTGAAATATTGGTCGGAATTATCAATAGGAGAGATCGCTCAAGCAGTAAATTTGACTGAAAGTGCTGTAAAAAGTCGGTTATTCAGAGCAAGGGCTCAAATGGCACAAAGGTTGGTTCAAGAAACAGAAGAGAAAAAGGAAAGGGAAGGGTATGCCGAAGATACCAAGTATCCAAAACCCATCAGGTTATAACCCGGATGAACTGGAACGACTGATCAACAGGTCAGTTGCGCCAAAACCCCAGCCGGGGTTTACTGCGCGCTGGTTGTCAGTCCTGCCAGTACGTCAAGAAGCAAGGCGCAGTCATAGAATTATCACCACCGCGATCATCCTCCTGGTCGCTGGCACTTTTCTGTCAGCAACTCTGCTCTTGGTTCAATTAGCATCGTACTCTTCATCCAGCGCTCTTAGTTTTATCTTTACCAGGTTGGGTGTATCGATCGGGAAATTTGTTCACTTTTTCAAAGGGATGGTATCGCTTTATCATTCTTTTCCCCGCGTTTTTTCTATAACAACCGGGGTTGGGCTCTTCGCATTGATTGGTATCACGATCCTGTTGGTTTTGACACTGGTTGGTACTCAAAAATGGTTTGTTAAGGTCAAGGAGTAAATAATGAAAAAATTATTAAAGCTCATCCTGATATGTACCTTATTTTTCTGCCTGGTTGCATTTTCACCATCTGGGCAGGATCTCTCGCTCAACGGTGATCAAATAATCTTTGGCGAGACCTATGCTTTACAATCAGGTGAGAAGTTGGAAGGCAATTTGCTGCTTTTGGGTGGGGTCGCCAACCTGGAAAATCGCTCTATTATAAACGGGAACGTGACAGTTCTGGGTGGGGTGATGGAAGCGGATGGCACGATCAATGGCGACACGACAGTAATTGGTGGGTCAGTCACTCTTGGTGATAATGCCATCGTCAATGGCAACCTCAATACCATCACCGGGCACCTTAATAGGTCAGAAAATGCCATTATCTCAGGAACAATAAATGATTCTGAGGATGGTTTAATATCAATAAATGGCATGAACCTGCCTTCCTTTTCCTTTACGCCCCAGAAGGCAGCCACAACTGGTCTCGACTTTTTATTTGGTGTTCTGAAATCCTTCGGACAGGTTCTGGTCCTTTCAGCCTTGGCGATCTTCATGATCCTGGTGATGCCCAACTCCAGTAGGGTCATTGCCAGTGCCTTGACCCATAAAACCTGGTCCGCCCTGGGGATTGGCTTTCTGGCTGTGTTGGTTACCCCGTTCCTCATCCTTGTTTTGTCGATTACGATCATCTTAATTCCAATTGCCGTATTGGTTGTATTGGCATTCTCCTTATCAATCCTTCTGGGATGGTTGGTCATTGGTTTCGAAATTGGCGAGCGCATGAAGACAATGTTTAAAGCCAGTTGGCACGCTGCCATTTCTGCGCTCATAGGCACCAGCACACTGACTTTACTGGCAAAAAGCCTCAGCCTTATCCCGTGCATCGGGTGGGTCTTGCCTGCTGTTGTCTCAGTCCTCGGTTTGGGAGCAGTGATTATGACACTTTGGGGCACCAAACCCGGCAGTGATTCTTTGGTAATCAAGCCAGAACCATTACCAGCGACTGATCAGTCCGCTAGCTTCCCCACTGGCCAGGATGCCACCGTGGGTGGGGAAAAGAATGCTTCAGCCGCGATCAATGGTTCCAATAAGGAAGAGATATCATAAATTGTTGACCTATTTGAGAAAAACAGGCTATTCAAATAAATGAACTTGACTTTTAATCTTAATTTAACTTGACTTTGAATGCTGCTTATGGTTTAATATAAATGCTTGTTGGCCGGGTGCCCCCCTCACTCGGTCAACAAGCATTTAAAGGCAAGAATACAAAATTTTGAAAAAATCTAGTCCTGCCACTCCAGTACATAATCATCAATATTTACATTATCCCCTTCTTGAATACCCGCCTTGCGCAATGCGTCTTCTACGCCTATCATGCTCATGAGTTTTTGGAATCGCCGCACAGATCCATAATGCTCCCAATAGGTCATGGCGGCTGCCCTTTCGATCGCTTTGCCATGCACATACCATTCATTTCCTTTGCGTTCAATGGTGAAGGATTTGGGGTCCTCACCGATCGTATAAAGTGGCAATTCCTTCTCTATTACAGGTTCCTGGTAATCCACCAGCAGTTGATTTGCTTTCCATAGCAGTTCTTTCAAGTTTAAATGTGAGACCGCAGAGATAGGCATTACCTCAACCCCATGCTTACCCAGTTCCGCCTTGATTTGTTCAAATTTTTCCTGCACCATCGGCAAGTCCATCTTATTTAGCACAACAACCTGTGGTTTTGACTTTAATCGCTCATCAAATAAAGCCATCTCGCTGTTTATTTGTGAAAAATCAGAGATCGGATCTTCAGAAAGCCCATCGATGAGATGGATCAACACTTTCGTCCGCTGGATATGTCTTAGAAACTCGAATCCCAGTCCAGTTCCCAGGTGTGCGCCTTCGATCAAACCGGGTATATCGGCAACGATCATCGATTTTTCCTCATCCATTGTCACCACGCCAAGGTTGGGCTCGAGAGTTGTAAATGGGTAGTCAGCTATTTTCGGTCGGGCGTTGCTGATCGCCGCCAACAAGCTGGATTTGCCAGCATTCGGTACACCAACCAGTCCAACATCCGCGATCAAGCGCAATTCCAGCCGTAAATTTTTTATCTCGTTCGGTTCACCTTTCTCGCCGGTCAATGGTGCCTGGTGTCTTGAGGTGGCGAAATGTTGGTTCCCCCTTCCACCTCTGCCCCCCTTTGCAACGATCAACCGTTGAGAGTCCTCGGTCAGATCACCGATTAATTGCCCGCTTGGTAACTCATAAACTATTGTTCCTGGCGGAACCGGGATGATAAGGTCCGGCATGCTTTTACCGGACATGTTATTCGGTCCACCCCGCTTGCCGTCCTCTGCCTTGAATTCCTGGTTGAAGTGGAGCTTTGAGAGTGTGTTAAGTGTGGACTGCACTTCCAGCACGACATCACCGCCCTTGCCGCCATCGCCGCCATCCGGTCCGCCCCTGGGTCGATACTTCTCGCGGTGAAAGTGGACCATCCCATCTCCCCCCTTACCCGATTGGACCGTTATTTCAATTTTATCTAGGAACATAGTTGGTTTTCTCTAATACTTAAGTGGTTGCTGTCTATTATAAGACACAATAAGTGCCAGGAAAGACCTGGCACTTGATTGAGTGGTTGTTCAAAAACAATTGAATTTACTTCTTGAACTTTTTCTCCAGGATTTCATCCAAAGTAGGTCGACCGATCTCCTGCAATTCATAACGGATACGTTGGGTCGGCTTATTAATCGTCATAACCCGTTTCAGGTCAATTGGCGTGCCAATGATCACCAGGTCTACGTCTGAATGCTCGATGGTCATTTCAAGGTCACGAATCATCGCCTCGCCATAGCCCATGGCGGGCAGGATCTTGCCGGTGTCCGGGTATTTCCGGTAGGTGTCAATGATCGATCCTACCGCGAACGGTCTGGGGTCCACAATCTCAGCTGCGCCGAACCTGCGTGCCGCAACATAACCAGCGCCATATGCCATGCCGCCATGTGTAAGAGTTGGTCCATCTTCCACAACCAGGACGCGTTTACCACGGATCGCTTCAGGGTCATCTACAAAAATGGGTGATGCTCCTTCGATCACAATGGCATCCGGGTTCAAAGAGTGGATATTCTCACGTACGGTGATCACATCGTCCGGGTTGGCTGTGTCGACTTTATTGATCACGAAGACATCTGCCATGCGCACATTGGTCTCACCGGGGTGGTAATACAGTTCATGCCCTGCACGGTGCGGGTCGGCAACCACGATCAAGAGGTCCGGTACATAGAATGAAAAATCATTGTTTCCACCATCCCACAGGATGATGTCAACCTCTTTTTCAGCTTCGCGCAGGATTGCTTCATAGTCCACACCTGCAAAAACGATCACGCCATTATCAATGTGGGGTTCGTATTCTTCTCGTTCTTCGATCGTGCATTCGTGTTTATCCAGGTCGGCATAGGTCGCAAAACGCTGTACCTTTTGCTTGACAAGGTCACCATAAGGCATGGGGTGCCGGATGGCAGCGACCTTGAAGCCCATCTCTTTCAGGATCATGGAAACCCGGCGGGTAGTCTGGCTTTTTCCAGATCCGGTGCGCACTGCACAAACCGCCACAACGGGTTTGGTGGATTTGATCTGGGTTTTCTCACTGCCCATCAGCACAAAATCAGCGCCCAATGTGTTAACCATTGATGCCTTGTGCATAACATAGGTGTGCGGTACATCACTGTAGGCAAAGACCACCTGCTCCACTTTTAGTTTTTTGACCAGTTCAGGTAACTCAGCTTCCGGGTAGATCTTGATCCCTTCCGGGTAAAGTTTCCCTGCCAATTCAGCCGGGTACTTTCGCCCTTCAATATTTGGGATTTGGGTCGCGGTAAAGGCCACAACGTCATAATCTTCATTATCCCTGAAGAAAGTATTGAAGTTATGAAAATCCCTCCCGGCAGCTCCCATGATCAAAGTTCGTATCCTAGACATATTAAATCCTCCAATGTTTATTTTTAGACTGTTATTTTACATCACTTCAGGTGCAGTAATGCCAAGAAGTTCAAGACTGTTTGCCAAAACCTGTTTCGCTGCCCTGACCAGTTCCAGGCGGTAATTCCTGGTCTGGTCATTTGCACTTAAAACAGGACAGGTATTGTAAAAATCATTAAATGTTTTTGCCAGCTCATATGCATAATTCGCCACTAGCGAGGGTTTTAACTCCCGGGCAGCTTTATTGACCTCAGCAGGGAATTGGCTGATGACCTCGATCAGGTTGATCTCGTTGGTTTCCAGGTCTTCCTGGAATTCCAGGTCAATCTGGATGTGATGGGCAGCTTTTCGCAGGATGCTGCCAGCCCGTACATGGGCATATTGAATATACGGGGCAGATTGCCCGTTGAAGTCCATGGCACTCTGCCAATCAAATGTCACGATCTTGGTGTTTTCCCTCGAAAGCATCGGGTACTTGATCGCACCAATTGCCACTGCGCTGGCGATGGCCTGCTTGCGCTCATCTGCCAGTTCAGGGTTTTTCTCCTTCACGATCTCGAGAGCCCGTTGTGTAGACTCGCGGATCAGGTCATCTAACAAGACCACTGTGCCATCTCGCGAAGACATGGTGACATTACCCGGCAGGTTAACGATCTCGTATGCCAGGTGAAACAATTGTGCTGCCCAGGGGTAACCCAGCAATTCCAGGATCTTGAAGATCTGTTTCATGTGCAGGGATTGCCGGACATCGATGACATAGATCGACTTGTCCAAAGGGTATTCCTCAAACTTCAAGACAGCAAGGGGCAGTTCCTTGGTGGCATATAAAGATGTGCCATCAGAACGCATCACCACCGCCACCCGGAATTCCTCGTTGGTACCCAGTTTTGCGTCAAGATCGACAAAAACCGGGTTTTCGGGTCTGCCATCCGTCGCCAGGCCATTTTCGATCATCTGGTTGACAAATACCTTACCTGTCTCCTCAACTTCGCTCTCAAAGTAGATGCGGTCAAAGTGTTCTCCCAACAGGTCGTAAACCTGGTAGAAACCTTCAAGGGACCACTGTCGGGTTTGCTCCCAAAGGGCGACAACATCAGGCTCCTGCCTGTCCCAACGGGCAAAGTACTCCCTGACCTCTGCCTCGAACCCCGGTTCATCCGAGAACCTGCGGTCAGCTTCTGCATACAGGTCGCCCATCCAACGGGTCTTGTCAGCGCCGGGTTTCTCACCCTTGTGGTGTTTTTCGTAATTCCACATCCACTTGATCACATGCAAACCAATATCACCGATGTAATTGGCACGCACCACCCGCTCCCCGGTTGCTTCAAGGATGTTGGAAATAGCGCCGCCCAGGATGACATTACGCAAGTGCCCTACATGCATTGATTTATGGGTGTTGGGCTGGGAATATTCAACCATCGTAACCTTGCCGGTTGATGTGACCTTCCCATAGGCACTGCCCTTCTCGAGCACTTCACCGATCACCTTTTTAGCTTGTTCGGCGGTTGAGAAATACAGGTTAAGGTATCCCTTCACCGCCTGGATACGTTTGATCCCTGCGGGAACACCAATGAACTCAGCCAATTTTGCGGCTAATTCCTGGGCGCGTTGGGCAACAGGGGTTGTCGTGTTGCTGCGGCCTTCGGTCGCTGCCAGCGGGAACAGCGGGGCGGCAATGCCCCACTCCCCGCTGAACGGGATATTGCGCCAGGATAACCTGGTATCAGGCAATCCAATTTCAGCACAAAACTGGCTGACCAACTTATCTAATTCTTGCTTTTCTAATTCAAACATTCGATTCACTTCCCTGTAGGGAAATGATTATAACATCCACCAAACAAATCGCTTAAATCAAACAGAACCCGTTCGCTGAACGGGTTTTGTCTGAAAGCCTTCACTGTTCAGTCACTGTTTGAGATCACATAGCCATTCGCGGCATGCCAGGTCAATGCACCTGTAGCAGCATCCATGCGGTATACGTTGTAGTCTTTATCGCTTAACCAGGCCACATCCGGGTCTACCCATTCGCGTGTACGGAGGCACCTGGCATCATCGCTCAAAAAGTAGGTCATGACCGAAGTGACCAGGTCGATCTTGACAACGCTGTAAACCTCTGTATCAGGGTTACCCAATGCCAGGGTTAACATGAGGTTGTTACCATCTGGCGACCAGATGATGCCACCTGCCTGGGTATATTTGACAGGGAATGAGAAACGAGTCTCTGCACCACCTGCCATCTCGTGCACCACCAGGCTCAGACTACCCCCGGAACGATCAATACGGGCAACTTTGCTTTCGTCAGGAGAAAATTCCATGGCACACAGGCATTTGTTGTCTGGCAGGATCGTCTCTGCAACCAAGGTTGTGGTATTGATGCGGATCAGGTCCGGTCCGCCATAGAAGAGGATGTACCCGCCAATGCCATATGGCATGTTGGTATAGTAGAGGTACTGACCATCGTTGGAGAACTTGATTGGCGACGGACGCCTGCTCTCAGTCATCCTGCCATCCAGCAAGACACGCAGATCCGACCCATCAATATTGGCCACCTTCAGTTCAACGTCTGTCCCACTGGCATCCATGCTCAACACCGAGCCCCAGGCAATTCGTTGCCCGTCAGGTGAAGGAAGGATGACAGCATCAAAAAAGCCCGGTGTGGGGTGAGCAAATGTAAGATCCTGTACGACGCCATCAAACCCGACCCGGTACAACGCAGTTCCGGTGGACGTGATATAGAAGATCGACTCGCCACCCACTGCGCCCTCACCCATCCAACCAGGTCCGGGTGCAGAAAAGGTCCGTAGAACCGCCCCCGTCGAGGGGTCCACAACAGTGACGAGGGATGGATCAGCGGGATACTGGTAGTAAACAACCGGTCGCAAAGGTTCAGGCGGGGTTTCTGTGGCTGTCGGTTCTATGGTTGGTTCGAGTGCATCAGTAGGCTCTTCGACAACGGGAGGAGCGGTTTCGGTGTCAGATGGCAGAACTACAGGTCCAGTTTCGGTTTCTGTTGGTACAGTCACGGGGTCAGTTGGGTTTGGGGCGCCTGGAACACATGCCAGGGTGACAAGAATTAGGACTACCAATGCCATGATCCACTTATTTTTCATAACTATCTCCTTAGGTTAAAAAACAAAGCGGGAGCAAATTGCTCCCGCCGGGTCAACGATCAATAAGATGATGTCAACAGGTGATCTATTGACATCCTATATCTGGTTGAGTTGTTTCATCAAGCGCGATTTCCGCCTGGCAGCGTTGTTCTTGTGAATAACGCCTTTCTGGGCTGCCTTATCCAGGGCTTCGATCGCTTTCATGGTTTCAGCTTTTGCTTCCTCAGGGTTTCCTGATCGGATGGAAGTCTGAGCTTTCCTGACGAAGGAACGAGCTGTTCCCCGTACGACACGATTTCGTGCGCGCTGTTTCCGGTTTTGTTTATCTCGCTTGATTTGTGACTTAATATTTGCCAAGGTCCTGCCTCCACTTACTTATTTCAATAATAACGAACGAGTATTCTACCTGAAGGTAGTTTATTTGTCCAGTGATTGATCACTTTACAGTTAATTTCAATTAACCGGATTATTTTATCATAAATTTGAAGGATCAAAGCCATCAATATATGACTTAATATCGGGGACAGCAGTCAAACGATCGTAGAAGAAGTTATTGACCACGTTGATCACCTCATCACGGGCGGCTTCTGCCTCAACGCTGAGTTCTTCGGTGCACGCCTGGCGCGAAATGGCATCGCGGAAGGTCAGGAGGCGTTTAACGATCTCAGATTCGCGCGAATCCTCGAGCAGTTTTACCACCTGCATGATCAGGTCATCGATCTGATCGATCAATCTTTGACATTCAAAGTCTGCTTTGACGCGCAGGGCATCATCCACTGTGCGGATCAGTGACCAGACCTGGTAGAGCAAAGTGGAGGGCTCATCAAATAATTCGCGCAGGTAGGCTGCCTCCTGGTAGCGCCCGGTCAGGCGGAAAATGTTATACATGCGTTTGGCAGCCTTGCCGTAATTCTTTGACTTGGTCAGGTACTTCCTGACCTCCCCTTCCAGGGCTTTGACGTAATCATCCAGGGCATCGGAACTGACATGCTGGGCAAGTTTGCTGAACAGAGGAACGGAGTCCGCCTGCAGGTAGACCTCCTGGAAGTAGGGGTCGAGGTAACCATCAAGGGGAGTGAT
>CAYSZB010000025.1:0-27204 GCA_964435475.1 uncultured Anaerolineaceae bacterium
CTGTCATTAGGTCGACTGTGCAATACTTTGGAAGGGAGTAAAACATGGGAAGGCGTTTAACAATAACCTGGCTATTTATCGTTTTTACCTTGGTCTCCAGTGCATGTAGGATCAGTGGAGGAGATAAGCGTGTTGATAGTGACCTGGGGCTTGCTGTGCAGGAGGATATTTACAATTTGAGCGTGCTGTACAATGCCCAATCCATTCCTCAACATTTTTTTGATGAGAATGCCGAAAGAAGCGGGGAAGAATTTGACCCCAACAAGGTTTTTGAGATTCTGGATCATTTGGCAATGGAAGAAGGTTATACCCTGGATTATGTTTATGATCCCAACCCGATGGGTGGCTATCCTTTGCTGTATGCCAGGAAGAATAATCAACCACGGTTCATAAACCTGGCAGATTATGAAAACGCTTATCCTGAATGCCTGGTCAATCGACCTCCTGACTCATGCTTTTATCTCAACCATGTAACAGTAGATGGAAGTGAGGCTGGGTTTGTGCAATTGCTTGTCATGTACCGTATGGGTGACCAATTCTACCTGGACTGGCATGCCAATTACAACGATGCGGAAGTTGTGACCTCCATCGCAGGCTTGGAAAAGATCATCAACGAGCGTTCAAACACAAGTTTTGGAGCTCAATTCACGCGGTCACAACAGGCTAAAGCAAGCGATCTTGAACCCAGGCCTGTTGTTGAGATCGGGGAATCCACAGTGAAAGTCAAAATTACCTGGTTTACCAAGTGGGGCGGTTTCTATGCCAGCACTTACGAAGTGCAGCGTGATATGCCCCACCGGGTTAAGATGGTTGAGACGATCAATTTGCTTGAATATGAATGTGACATCATGTTTTGAGAATTCATTATGAGAATTGTTGAATTTGATCAGGTGCAGGACTTTTTGGCAGCAACCCAATCATCCCTGGAGGAACACGAGACAGAAAATAACCTGATCCTTGGGATTGCCTTTGTTTTGCGGGATGACCCCTCCAGGTACCCTCAAAAACCTTTTCTAGCTTGTGTCTACGATGAGCAAGAAGAACCAATCCTGAACTGTTTGATGACTCCACCTTACCCCTTATTGGTTCAGTCAGAAACCGTAATACCATCAGCCATCGATCTGCTTCAAAGATTCCTGCTCGATAAGGAAATTTCAATAACGGGAGTTAATGGCAGGCAGGATACCAGTGACATGTTTGCACAACATTGGGGTCGGTTTGCAGGGCAGGAGCCGCAACTTGATATGCGATTACGGGCTTATGAATTACGCCAGGTCATTATGCCTGCCATGCCTGATGGAAATTTCAGGTGTCTGGCAGCAGAACACTCGGAGACGGTTATCGACTTCTTCAAGGCATTTCATGATGAAGCCATGGGCGAGGGAGAAGAAATGACCCCAATACCTGTAATTCTTAAGGCATTGGAGTGTAACAAGGTGTATGGTTGGGTAAAGGAAGGCAAAGTAGTCTCCATGGCGCTTAAAGGTCGTCCCATCAGCCATGGTCAGACGGTCAGTGCGGTGTATACTCCCCCTGAAGAGCGTAGAAACGGATTCGCCTCAGCAACAGTTGCCTGTTTAAGCCAGGTCATCCTGGATGAGGGTTGTCAATTCGTCAACCTGTTTACAGACCTGTCCAATCCGACCAGCAATGCGATCTATCAGGCGATTGGCTACCGGGCATTGTGTGATTTTCATAAATATTATTTTGTTTGAATTAACAAAAAAAACGGCAGCAAGTCTGCCGTTTTTTTGTTGTAAAGAGATCAGGCTATTCTTCTTCTTTGACTTCTTTTTGATGGGCATCAATAACAGCCTGGGTCAGGTGGGATGGCAAAGGATCGTAATGATCAAACTCCATGCTGAAGATACCCCTGCCACCGCTCATGGAACGTAATTGCGTGGTATAGCGCAGCATTTCTGCCAGGGGAACCATCGCGGTGACCACAGATTTTCCTTTTTCAGAATCCATGCCCTGGATGCGTGCCCGGCGTGAGTTCATGTCGCCCATGATGTCACCCATGTTGCCTTCGGGGACAGTGATCCTGACCTTCATGATCGGCTCAAAAAGGACAGGTCCGGCTTGTTTGAAGGCAAGTTTGAAGGCTTCACGACCGGCAATTTCAAAAGCGATAGGCTTTGAATCGACAGGATGTTCTTTACCGTCAACGATCGAGACGGCTACATTTTTTACCGGGAAGCCGGCGATCACGCCTTCCTTCATCACGGCTCGGATGCCCTTTTCGATGGAGGTCATGTAATTGTTTGAAATAGCCCCACCAAAAACATCATTGCTGAATGTGAAGTCCTCATCCTTAAGAGGAGACACCACCAGGTGTACCTCACCGAACTGCCCGGATCCGCCAGTTTGTTTCTTGTGGCGATACATGTCGCGGGCTTCTTTTGTAATGTGTTCTTCGTATGGCACTTTGGGTTCGAAAATATTCAAGCCTAACTGGAATTTGGTTTCTGCACGACGTACTACTACATCTATGTGTTGATCTCCCATGCCTTGCAGGATGGTTTCACGGGTGGCTGCTTCATTGAACCAGCTCAAGGTCATATCTTCTTCACATATTCTGGTAAGTGTCGTGCTCATTTTAGCAGCGTCGGATTGGGTCTTAGGGCTGAGAGCTACACGGTATAGTGCATGGGGATAGGCGGCGACAGGCAACTGCAGGGGATTCTCTTTTGTTGCCAGAGTATCACCGGTTGTTGTCAGGCTGAGTTTGGCCACTGTGCCAAGGTCACCTGCATGGATCACCGGTACCTGGATATTTTCTTTGCCACGGGGAACCTGCATGGATGCGAGGCGTTCTTCTTCTCCCTTTTTGCTGTTCCAAACCCGGGTATCAGAAAGCATCTTCCCGGAAAAAACTTTGAAGTAAGTTTGTTTGCCGACAAATGGGTCTGCTGTGGTCTTCCAGACATAAGCTGCCAGGGGACCTGCATCATCAAAGCTTAGTTCAACTTCGCCTTTCGGTGAAGTTGCTTTTACGGCGGGCCGTTCTGCTGGTGAAGGTAATAAGTCGACTATTGCATCCAACAGAGGGGCTATACCGATCAAATGACCGCCAGCTGCCACAAGCACCGGGATGAAATTGCCGCTGTGGACAGATTTTCGCAAACCCTGGACAACTTCTTCGTTTGACAGATCGCCATTTTCGAAATATTTTTCAAGCAGGGTGTCATCACCTTCAGCTGCAGCCTCAACAAGTGCTGTCCGGTTTGAATTGACTTCATCCAAAAATTCTGCAGGGATCTCTGAGGCAACCTTGCCATCACCTTTGTATGCTTTTAACGTGAGCAGGTCGATCACACCTTTAAAGTCGGCTTTCTCACCCCAGGGCAACTGGATGGGGATCAGGCGGGTGTCAATATGTTCCTGGATGGAGTCCATGGCTTTCTTGAAGTTTGCATTTTCCCGTTCCATTTTGTTTACAACAAGCATTTGTGGCAGTTTGAACTCCGCAGCATATTGAAGGGCGATCTCAGTGCCAACCTCGAGACCAGAAACTGAATCTACCAGGATGATGGCACTGTCGGCAACACTCATTGCCGAGATGACATCGCCAACAAAATCGGTATATCCAGGTGTATCGAGGATATTGATCTTGAGATTCTTGTATTCTATAGGGATCACCGTTGAGGCAAGAGAAATCCCGCGGCGAATTTCCTCTTCATCATAATCTGATACGGTGGTTCCGTCCTCAATCTTACCGAGGCGGGTGGTTGCGCCGGTAAAATGTAAAAACGCCTCTGCCATCATCGTTTTGCCCGAGCTCGAGTGGGATGCGAGAGCGACGTTGCGGATTTGACTGGTTATATATTCCTTCATTATTTGTTAAAGCCCTTCCTTATGTTGCTTTATTAGCCTTTTGACAAGACTTTTATTTTATGTTAATAGGCATGAAATGTCAAAGACAAGATGTAAACCTGTCATGACAAAACTTAATTATATCAGCAATTTCAAAACGTCCGATCTTAACCTTGGGCATTTGATCAACTGGGATTGCCTAGAAAGAACTGAAGCGGAAAATGCAAGCGCTTTGACCAGGCAAGTTCATTATGCCATGCACCAGGAAAGGACATTGAGAGATAATTGACCTCATCTGAATATCCTTTAGACCTGAACAGGTCATCCACTTGCTCTTGATAGGGCTGGTAGTTTGCGTCAATCCCCCTTGAGCCATGATCAAAGTAGATCTTGTGAGAACCGGGATCGGGTATGTGTTTTTCAAGGTATGGAAAAATGAATTCAGAAACGATCGGCCAATGTGTAGAAAAGCACCCGCCGCCACAAAAAACGTCAGGATACTGGCATAAGCCATACAGCGTGATCAATCCACCCATGCTGGATCCCATCATGAAGGTGTCTGGTTGGTTGGGCAAGGTACGATACTTCTGATCGATCATTGGTTTGATCTTCTTTACGATCAACTGTAAATAATCAGCAGCGGTCAGCTTTACCCGGCCAAGTTGATGTTCAGTAAATTTCTTTTGCAAAAAATCACAACTTGCGGGGGTTGTGAGAATGCCTGCCGGGTAATAATCTCCCACGCGATTTGGTGTCGATGCAATGCCAACCACCACTGCCGGTTTGATCGCGCCTGATCTGGATAGAGAAGTCACAATCTCGGCAATCTGCCAGGTGTGTTTGATCCATTTGTGTTTGTTGAACAGGTTTTGTCCATCGTGCATGTAAATGACCGGGAATCTTGAATCGGGTTGCTCAGTATATTGCGGTGGCAGCCATACACAGACATCGCGGGGCTCAAGTTCGCTGAATGTGACCTGGGGATAATGATCCAACTCAATTTCCATATAAATTAGTTCCTTTGGCTCTACAGGGAGCAGCCCTAAAAGTCAATGATCGGTTCCAGCGGTTTGGGAGGGTACACCTGGGCAGGTACCGGGGGCATTGGATTGTACACATAATTAACTTCGAGTACACCACACTGTGAAAAGCCAATCCTTTGGATACCCCGGTAAGTTCCCCTGACAAGAACGTCTATCATGTCGAGACACATGCCAAATATCGCCATGGGCACATCCATCGGGATGGCCAGGATTTCCTTTGAATAAGCCCCCAGGGCGAAAACCAGGTGCCGATTACCTGCCGATTGTGCCTGGATTACGGGGACAATGACCGGGAACCCTTCGTTATTAATGTAAGCAAGGAACTTCAGGTTGTCCAGCTTGTTAAACAGCTTTTTTGTCCAGTTATTTAACACACTTGGGTTTTTTTCCACTGAAAGGAAAGGTTTGTTCAGCGTGGTTTTAATGGCTGCACCGATCACTTTATTCATAGGCAATAGGGATTTGCCAGTTTGAGCCACCAGGTCAAAGTAATAAACCGTATGGATGCCAAAATAGGCATTGTAACGAAACATGGGCACGTTATTGTAGAAATCGAATTCTGGTCCGGATTTTGCCGAGTGTGAGTATGTGGCATATCCCCGCCAAAGCTCCTTACTTAAGCTCATTATCATCCAACCAATCTTGGTGTTATCCTGGAAAAAATCAAAACTGATTCCTTCAACAAATTTCCCGATGCATAGCTTTTTTTCTGATGCTGCCATCAATGAAGAGAACAGGGTGATGTGTGGTTCACCGGCCGGGTTGACTGATGCCAGGAGACCTATCTTCATGGCCGGTCTGAATGCATCGATATCTTGCTGGGTGAATTGGGTTAATTTGGTTTCTGACATGGGATACCTTCCTTGTTGGTTTTATTCTGCCTGCCTGGCTGCCCCGGTGACATAAACATGACCAGTGCTTACTCCACTTGACCTGGCAATGGATCCATAAAGGTCCAATTCCTCCTGGGTCAACAGTGGCGTGCCCGATAATTGCCATTCGATCCCAAGACGCTCGTATTTTGCCTGGCACAGGTTGTTGAAAGAGCATAGTTCCCAGCGCTCAATGTACTGGTCCATCTCGCGAAAGATAAATTCACCAATTTTGCGAATACTCTCCTCCTGTGCTGTAAATCCGGGGATCAAGGGCGTTCGCAGCCAAACCTTAAATTCTTGATCAGTCCTTAACTGGTCACGCAGCCACAATAAATTTTCAATGATGCGCTGGTTGGGCTTTCCGGTGAATGTTTCGTGATCCTCGGGGTTGAGAGACTTAAGATCAAACAACACAAGGTCTGTCCAGGGAAGGATCTTTTTTAGTGCCTCCTGGGAGCAATGTCCACAGGTGTCGAGTGCTGTGTGGATTCCCCGGGATTGCATCTCTTGAAAAATTGTTGCTACAATTTCGGGTTGCAAGGTTGGCTCACCCCCGGAGGCAGTGATCCCACCCCCGGAAGTTTCATAAAAGGCCGCATCTTTCAACACCTCACCAACCAGTTCTTCGACCTCGATATCTTTTCCCAAAACCTCCAGGGCAGTGGTCGGACATGCATCTGCACACATACCACAACCATCACACAATTGGCGATCGATCCTGATCTCCCCCTGGCTGGACCTGGATATGGCATGCAGCGGGCAGACTGGTATGCAGGAAAGGCAGCCGATACAACGCACTGAGTGCCACTGTACCTGGGGATTGTGGTGGATTGATTCCGGGTTGTGGCACCACACACACTGCAACGGGCATCCTTTAAAGAAAATGGTCGTGCGAATGCCAGGCCCATCCTCTGTGGATAGGCGTTGCAGGTTGAGTATGTGTGCTTTCATAAGTGGTTATACCAGGCTGTCAGAATCAGTTCAGACCGCACAGCTCACATGCAGTGCGATTCACGGGCAATGATCTCATCCTGCAGTTCTTTACCAATGCTGGTGAAGTAGGCATTATATCCGGTCACTCTGACCAGGAGGTGCTTGTAATCCTCTGGATGAGCCTGGGCATCCTTGAGCATTGCGGCATCTAGGATGTTAATCTGTAGTGCCGTGCCGCCGTTCTCGGTATATCCCCGAAGGAATGCACGGAACTTGGCTTTGTGTTCCGGGTCACGCAGCAGTGAGGGGCTGAAGGTCATGGTATGTGAAGCACCATTGGGCAGCAAATTTACATACTCTCCCCAGGTGCTGGGTGAGGGTTCTGAGCGACCTCCCAGTGCCTTGCCTACTGAGTTGACATTGGCAGTGGGACCATTGATGTCAACCCCGTTGACAGGGCAGATGGCATTCGAAAGGAACTGGCCTTTCTTGCGTCCATCCGGGCTTGCCGGCAGGACGTCAGAATCTGCTATCCAATAGTTCCAACTGAGCATGCCTGGTCTGAATTGGCGGTTGGTAACCTTGGTTGTGAACTTCCAGGTCAGATCTGTCCAGGCTTGCATGACCTTATATGCCATGGCATCCGCATCATCATCGTCCTGGCCGTATTTTGGGGCTCTATTACGGGCAATTGCCTGGAGTTTCTCATATCCCTGCCAGTTGGCTTTTAATGCATCGATCAACTCCTGCATGGTGCAGATCTTCTTGTCAAAAACCAGGTATTTGATGGCCAACAGCGAGTCTACGGTTGTGGCATACGTGACCGCCTCGATAGTGACAAAATTGAGTTCCGGACCTCCCTGGGTAACGTCCAGGGCTTTATCAATGCAACCCCTGACAAGGCATGACAGGTAAGGCGTGGGAGAAAAGGTGGATCGCAGTGTTTCTGTTCGCTCGTAGATGCCAACGATATGCTGGATGATGAATTCCGTCTGGCTTAAGTATGCCTGCCAGAATTGATCCCAATCAGTAAATTTGGTCGGATCACCGGCGTTTGGGCCGATCCTGGCAGGAGTTTCGGTCTTGCCTGTCATTGGGTCGGTGTAAGGTAGCATATGGAAGCCATTGGTTAATGCAAATTCAACTGCTTTTAGCAGGTTCAGGTTCGTATCCACAGTACCTGAGCGGTCATTGCCAACCATGGTGTTTTCAAGGCAACCTACTGGCGCGTATTCATGAACATTCTGGGCATTGATAAATTGCTGAACACCCGATTTTTCTGCCTGGAGCATCATCCCGGCCATTGATCTTTCGTCAAAATTCAACAAGAAAGGTGCACCCTGGCTATCGGCGATCATGTCCACCACTTTGGTCAGCAATTTGTCTGGTGTGTTTCGATGTAGACGAACGTTAGGCTTTGGTTCAAGGATGGGTGACATCTCATCGATCACTTCCAGGACTGCATAGGTCAGGTCATTGGTCATGTCCATGCCATCAGCCCCTAGCCCGCCCAATGTGATCAGTTGACCATAACCTGCAGTAATACCCTGGTTGCCACCTGTACGGATCATAAAATCATAAGCTGTGTTGGCATGGACCCAGAAACATTTCAATATCTCCTTGCCAAATTCCCGGTCCATTCCCTCATTAATTGAGTGTTCCCAGAAAGGATACAAGAATTGGTCAAATCGACCAAATGATGTGCCCGGACCGGGGTAGTTTTCATCACTCATGACCAGCATGTGGGTAATCCATAAAGATTGAATTGCTTCCCAGAAGTTCCTGGCTGGTTCCCATGGCACACGCTGCAGGTTTTCTGCCATTTGGAGCAGTTCATTTTTCCGTGCAATGTCATCTTCATGCGCTGCCAATCTTGAACAGAGTTCGCTGTACTTTTCAGCCAGTTCTTTGGGTAAAAATGTGGCTGTCAACATGGCTCTTAATTGCGCACCTTTTTTCCCTGATCTTTCCGAGGGTGTAAGACTTTTTAACCTTTCTTGGATTTGCTCATGGATGCCCTTGAATCCATAATTTAGCACCATGGCATAATCGGGGATCAAGTGTCCACTGGTGCTGCCGACATTGCCAAAGCCATGGGCGTGAAAATCCAGGATAGCCTGGCGGACACCTGCTTTTCCCTCAACCATGGCGAGATATTCTTTCGCCTGTGCTTCTTCCAGGCAGGTGGAGGTGATCACATTGAATCGTGCACCCGCAAGCAGATCCCCAGGAAGGATCTCCTGGGGAAGGTAATTTACCATTACTTCTTTTAGGAACCATGCCTTTCGCTCAGCGATTGACCATTTCCAGAATTCCGGGTGAAGGGTGACCTGCCGTGCAGTCTGAATAAAGGCTCCTCTAAATGTCGGGAAAAAAGTGTAAGTTTCAGGGACAATATAGAAACTGAACTCTTCGTATTGAAAATCCCATGATGTGCCGGATGACCATGATGTAGCTTCGTTATTCCACTTGCGGTTGACACCCTGAAAATAGTAATCACGAAGCCATTGAATCCGGGCAGAAAGCTGCCCAGTTTTTTTAATCGGGTATTTGGTTTCTTTTTCTGTTGCTGTCAGGGTATCCATAGAATTATCTCCTCTTTCTCAACCGCTCGTAAAATTATTATATTACAATAGTAGGGTTGAAAGTTTTGATTAGCAATTGATGACTGGGTGATTTCAGGTTGATCCCTGGCAAATTAACGAGAAAGAAGAGCTGATTATTTTATGAGAACTTATCTACTTGATCCGGACAAACTTAAGAAGACCAAGAAAAGTATTTACCTCCTGTATGGTATCTCCGCCCTCGTTATGGTGGCTATCATAATCTGGTTAAGTTGGGAAAAAATCATGGCTAAAGACCTTTTAAGCATCCTGGTAATCCCCCTGATGCTTGGATTATTTCTCTATTCTGCTGTCCGGGCGATAAGACAACGGGAAGCGTTCTGGAAGTTTTACGAATTATCAATTGACCAGGATACTCTGACCCAAAAACAACCCAACTTTCCAGAATTACACATAGGAAAAGATGAAGTCATCAGCCTGAAGGAAGAAAAATTTGGGTTGGTCGTTTCAACAGAAAAATACAGTAATTTGCTGGGAATAACTAGGAACTTGAGAGAGGAAGACTACCAGGAAGTAAAGGAATTATTAAACACCTGGGTTAATGCCAACAAAAGCCAATCACTTGAGAGTGATTGATCATAACCATCAATCTGAACTGGAAAATAATTTCAGCATTTTCCAGGCAGGCTCTTTAACTGTCTGCCAATTGCCATTTTGATCCTGGTAGTTCCAGACTCCCGGATCGGAACCGATTACCCTGTAGCCTGACCTTTCATAAAGACGCCGTGCCTTTATGTTGTTACGGGCAACATTCAGGCGGATAGAGCTAAAGCCCCTGTTTTTTAGGTCTTCTTCTACAAACCGTATCACTGAAGATCCCAGGCCCTGGTTGCGATAAGCTGGTTTAATGCGGAAAGAGAAGAGATAAGCGCGGTGAATCCCATCAGCTATTTCTTTGTTCTGGCTAAGCAGAAGAATAAAGACCTGTCCAACCAGGAGGGACTTGTCATCTTCTACCACCCAGATTAATAAATTGCCGTTCTGCATGGAGCGAAAATTTTGCGCATAGACGTTGCGAAAATGGGTATATTCCCCTTCCCACTCCAATGCCGGAAGATCCGATTCAACCATGGAACGGATCACAAATTGCTTGCCATTAACCTGGATATGATGAGGGTCGCTATTCATATTTGATTTATGGGAAGATCATCTCACTGTTGTGACCCGGCCTTGATCAAATGGTCCAGGTAGGCTGTTTCTTCTTCTTTAGATTGGACTTTGCCATCCAACCAGGCATCCCTTAGCAAGCCGAGAAGTTCTGCATAATAAGGGGATGCAGGCAAACCAAGCGCACTCAAGTCATGACCGTTGGTATAAGGTTTGATCTTTGACCATTTCGTAATGTAGTTGAGTAAGGTCACCTTTTGATCTTCGGAATCAATGAGTGTATACGCTGCAAACAAAACAATCCGGGAAAAGGATGAGAGGTGCCTGGTAATCTGGCTGGGAGGTTGGTTTGACAGGCTGGAAACATCATTCAGCAGTTGGTTGACCAGCACAACATCTGTGCTGATTCTTTGATTTATATTCAAACGCTCAGAAATGGCAGACATCTGGTTTGGACCAGCGTCCAGGAGTAAAAAGATCAATCCTAAGACCTGCCTGATCGACAGGCGCTCAATGGGATTCTTGATCTCCCAACCGGTGGGATCTGGCAATTTGTTCAGCAGGCTGAACCGCTGTTTTGTCAATTTGTTCCAGGATAGATCGGGGTGGATCGCCTGTAAAACGTCCAATTCATTGAGCCGGTCAAACATTTGAGCCACCCGTTCTTCAAGAAGCATCAGCTCGATCTCATGAAGTAACCTGATACCGGAAGTCTCATTCAACAAATGCAGACTTTCAAGCATTAACGACAAGGTTCGCTCTTCGATCTTAAATTCAAAGCGTTGTTCAAAGCGAACTGCCCTCAGTAATCTGGTGGCATCATCCACGAACGAAAGTGCATGCAGCACGCGGATCTTTTTATCGTTGAGGTCAATTAATCCACCCCAGAAGTCCGATATTTTCCCGAAATGTTCACCATCCAGGCGTAAGGCGAGTGTGTTGATCGTAAAGTCACGCCTGTGCAAGTCCATCTTGATGCTGCTACTTTCCACTGTTGGCAGGGCAGCTGGATGGTCATAGAACTCAGTGCGGGCAGTGATCAGGTCAAGGTGGTCTGGCAACTCTGCAGGGTCCAGGTGATTGACGGGATCAATTTTCTTTGCGATAAGGTTCTTGTCATCCGCCAGGTGCCATTTGGCGGTTCCGAACCTTTCATGACTGACATAACGCCCTCCCAGTGACTTGACCAGGGCTTTCGCAAAAAAGATGGCATCTCCCTCGACAACGATGTCAAAATCGACACTGTTCCTGCCCAGCAGAAGGTCGCGCACAAAACCACCGACGATGTAGATCGGGGTATTTAACTGGTCTGCTAGTTTTGCCAGGCTCTGCAGTAACTCGTAGCGGGTGGGTGGAACGGCTTTGCGCAATTTCTGTGCAATTGATTTCTGAGTGGGCTGAAGTTTGGGGTTTGAGCGGGCTTTGATCAGGTCTGTGCGGGTAGCAATACCAACGATTTCATTGCTCTGAGAGTCAACCACAGGAACCTGCCCCCAGCCGCTGGTTGCCATCACCCTGGCAAGGGTCTCAAGCGTGTCATCCGGACGCACGCTTATGTTGCCGGCATCCATCAAACTTGAGGCTGTCATGGATAGCTTATGGGTCAGAGCTCGATCCACGGTGCGGCGGTTGAGCAGCCCGACAATTGAACCGTTAACCACAACCGGGTAACCTTCAAAGCCATAGCGTTGCATTAACCGGGCAATTTCATCCACCCGGGTATCCGGTGTCAGGATCAGCGGGTTTTTTGACATGATATGGCGTACACACAGGAGAGGCTTGATATTTTCTTTGATCTTCTCTACCATCTCGTGATACTTTTGGTCAAGAAGAGCCTGGAATTCACCAGCATCTAATTTACCCTCAGGTCTGACAAGGGCGGAAGCAGCCCGGGTATGCCCACCGCCACCAAAGAAACGGGCAACTTTTGCCACATCGATTGCATCGGTTGTGGCGCGGGCAACAATGCGGATGCCTTGTTTGGTTAAGACCATCAGGAAAAGTGCATCAGGATCGAGAAAATCACGCAACTTATGAGCCACACTGGAAATTTCATCATTGATGTCCAGTGCATTGGCTTTGGCAGTTATCACTGTCTGGTTCTCATTGAGATGGGTCTCTAGGTTTTTCATTACCCTGTCATACAGCACCTGCTGGATTGAGGTGAGTGGTGGGTTGAGATGGTCGGCAACGATCCTGAGGTCGGCTCCGTTCTCCAACAGGTAGGCTGCCGCACATAGATCGCGGGCAGTGGTTGTTGAGTACGAGAGCGAACCAGTGTCTTCATATATTCCCAAAAGCAGCAGGGTCGCCTGGATGGGTTTCATGGGATTATTTGCCGATTTAATTTTCTCAACCAGGAGGGTTGTGCATGCACCTGTGCGGCTGATCTCGACTGACCAATTGTCGGAGACACCTTCTTTCCTGGGGTGATGATCTATAACATTCACCAGGGTGTCTGCGGTCATTCCTTTTAAAGTTATGAGCGATTGGGTGTCGACCAGGGTGACATGCGTTATGGGTTCTTTGGGTAGTGAATAGTATTGTGAAAACCCCAACTCTTCCAGGTGGGCACGGACAAATTCTGCGGCATTGCGATTGATATTGCGTGGAAGAAGGGCCAACGCTTCAGGATCCACAAGGTGAGCCCCGAGCAGGGAAGCGATTGCATCCAGGTCTGCCTGTTCATGTGTTAAGATGAGTCTCATTTAACTACCTTTTGGCCTTACTCTATCCACCAGTAAGCCTGGTCTTCAATATTAAATGCATTATAAATTGTTTGCGACAACCTGGCAAAGAGCCAGTTGCCTTCGTAGAAGACCAGTTGATCGGGTGAGTAAATGGAGATCACCAAAACGAAGTTTCCGCCGGGAGTATAAATGATGCCGGCATCACTCATTGAATGGAGTAGGCCATCCAATTCTGATGTCCAGCCGTGTTTATGGGCGATCGTGGCTTTGGCAGGCATGCCTCCCTGGAAGAGTAAGCCGATGTAGTTACGCGAAAGAAGGTCGATGATATTCTGGCATTCCGTCTGTGTTAACTCAGTCCCAAATACGTTCGAAAATGATGTCGAAGATAAGTCAGCCTCGGCACAGGAATAGACCTGGGCAAGCAGGTCGCCAATCTCAGAAGAAACGGTTTGATTATATACGTCAGGGTCAAGGAAGACATCCCGACGGGTATTTGCAGGGGTGGAAAACAACTGTAGAACAGGCGCACCGGTATAAAAATAACCTGCCAGGAACGTGTTCTGGAGACCCAATGCCTGCATATCTGCGGTAACGACCAGGGGACCGCGATCTTTATCGATATATCTGGACATCAGTGTGTCAGCCGGTGGGTTCTCAGAAAAGACGATCATCCGCTCTAGCAAGTCCTGAACATCAGGTGGTGTGGGTTCTGCTATGCGGGCTAGTGTGGAAACCATGATGGGGATTTTTATGGTGCTTGCAGCTGAAAAGGCAATATCCGGGGGAACTGCTTGATATTGTTGGTTCGCGAAATGCAGGTCCTGGTCTCCTGTTAAGTCATCCAGGTAGATCTCAACCAAACCGGAAAATTCTTGTGACCTGATTTCCTGGTTCAGGAAGGTCTCAAGGTTTACCGGGTTAAGCATTAAGGCATTTTGTTCTTCAACAGGGAGCTCCACCACCCGCTTATAAGGATCACTCAGAGCGGCACTTATTTTGTCAATGGCTCCAGAGACCTGTAGGGATGTTCCCGGGTTGCCTGGGTTGAAGTTGGTAGTTCCGGGTATCGGCAGAGGTGCAGTTGGTTGTTTATCATAGCGGGCACTAACCTGGTCGGTTAAGAAAGCAGCTAGTTGTGTCGAGTCTAAACTTGATTTGAGTGGAATCTGCAGGTCGATCTTCGTAGAGCGGTTCCAGAGGTGGGCCCAGTAGCCCTTTTTCGAGAGAGACTGGTCAATATTCTTAAAAGTGGAAGAGACATCGACAGAATAACCCAACTCAAGCGGAGTGAACTGCATTCTTTGTCCCTTGTAACGCAACTCGACTGGACTGGAAAAGACTGCTTCCAGCCTGGACGCTGCTTCTTCCAAGGATAAATTTGATAGGGGAATGCCGTTGACCTTCAATCCTTCAGGAAGAATCGAGGATTGATCCCGGTAAGATCTCAAATCAGAGAGAAGAATTATGCAGGCAAGAAGTATAAAAACCAGGCTGGCTATGCCAGTGATGATGCGAAAGGGTTTGTTGCTCAAATATGCTCCTCTGATCCCTTCTATTCTACCAGAAAGAGATTAATCTAAATCCTGTGGCTTAATTGCCAAATTGCCCTATTGACTGATAAAATCCGTTGAGGTAAAATACAACTTTGTTAATACAACCATAGAGAGAAGTGAGTAATAGATGGATAATCCGATCGAACAAACCAAGACGCCAGCTGAGCTTGTTGAGTTAAAGCAAAAGGTCACTGGTAAAGTACTGAAAACCTCATTGCAAGGAGCACTGGTGGATATCGGCAGCAAATTACCTGCTTTTATTCATATTTCTCAGGTTGTTAAAGATAATGATCCAAAAATACCGGTCAATAACCTTGAAGATGTCTTGAAAGAAGACCAGGTGATCGACCTGTGGGTCAAAAGGGTCCGAAAAGACCGCATCGAGTTGACAATGATCGAACCTCTGACACTGGAATGGCGTGATCTTAAACCTGAAATGGTGCTGAAAGGCAAAGTAGTACGCTTGGAGACATTTGGTGTATTTGTCGATATTGGCACTGAACGCCCGGGTTTGGTACATATCAGCGAACTTGCCCATAATTATGTTCGTACACCTGGCGAGGTCGTCAAGGAAGGCGATGAGGTCGACGTAAAGATCCTCGAGTTGAACAAAAAGAAGAAACAGATCAAGCTGAGTATGAAAGCATTACAGGAAGTTCCTGAAGAACCAGAAAAGGAAGAAGCAAAGAAACCTGCCAGGCGTGGAAAACAAGCGAAAAAAGAAGTTATTGAAGAACCGGTTATCGAAGAGGTTATTCCCGATCCGACTGCCATGGAGATCGCTTTGCGCCAGGCAATGGAACGTCAACAGGTCAGCCGAAAAGCCCAGTATGAAGCTGCGATGAGGTCGAAAAAGAATAAGAATGACTACTCTGCCCAGGATGAGATCTTTGAAAGAACTCTCAAAAATAAGAGCAATTCAGATTGATCTGGGCTATCTACAGATCAACCCGCGAAAGTATGCTTGACAAATCGGGGAGGCGCCTGAAAATTAATGGCCCTCCCTTTTTCTTTAAAAAGACCGGAAGTATTAAATAATTGGTATTAAGAATTGTTTTTAGATGAAAAGCTGCAGGCAAGGAGATAGGTCATGACTACCAAATACATCTTTTTCACAGGCGGGGTGCTGAGTTCGATCGGCAAGGGAGTGACCGCTGCATCCACCGGGAAGTTATTAAAAGCCAGGGGATTCAAAGTCGGCATCCAGAAACTTGATCCTTACTTAAATGTCGATCCTGGCACGATGAGTCCCTATCAGCATGGCGAAGTCTTTGTACTGGATGATGGTGGCGAGACCGATCTTGACCTGGGGCATTATGAAAGGTTTATTGACCTGCGGCTATCCAAAGTGTGTAGTGTCACGACAGGACGTGTGTACGAGGAAGTATTGCTTCGTGAACGCCGCGGAGACTTCCTGGGGGGAACGATCCAGGTGATTCCGCATATTACCAATGAAATTAAGCGCTGTATTCAACTTGTCGGTAAGGAAACGGGTGCAGAGATCGTCCTGGTGGAAGTAGGAGGTACTGTGGGCGATATTGAGGGTCAGCCATTCCTGGAAGCGATTCGTGAGATCCGCAATGATATCGGTCGGGAGAATACGGCTTATGTTCATTTGACCTGGTTGCCATACCTCAAGGCAACCGGTGAGTTAAAAACTAAACCGACACAACATAGTGTGCGCGAACTGAGGTCGCTTGGTATTGTACCGGACATGATCATGGCAAGGTCAGATTACCCGGTACCTAAAAATTTATGCGAAAAGATAGCTACATTTTGTGATGTGGAAGAGCAGTCCGTAATCCCGCTGGTTACAGCGGATATTCTTTATGAAATCCCGCTTATCCTGGAAGAAGCAGGTGTGGCTGATATTCTGTTAAGGCGCCTGAACCTTGTGGAACGCAACGAACCGGATTGGCGAGAGTGGCGATGGTTGATAAATGAGGTCAGGCACAAAAAACCTGGTATCAACATTGCGCTGGTTGGCAAGTATGTGGAACTCCATGATGCCTACCTCAGTATTAAAGAAGCACTCAACCATGCCGCTTTGCACCAGGGTGTGGATGTGCATATCCAGTGGGTTCAAGCCACAGACCTTGAAAAAGATGGCGGTTTGGAGAAATTGCATGGGGTGGATGGCATCCTTGTCCCGGGTGGGTTTGGCAGTCGCGGGATCGAGGGGAAAATTGCCGCTGCCAGGTATGCCAGATCACAAAATGTACCATACCTTGGTTTGTGCCTGGGCATGCAGGTGATGGTGATTGAAGCAGGAAGAGTTGCACTGGGTGATGAAAAGGTGAACTCCTCTGAGTTTGACACAGTAACCCCGCATCCGGTGATCGACCTCATGCCGGATCAATATGATGTGACCAATATGGGGGGGACGATGCGCCTGGGTCTCTATCCCTGCCACCTTGTAAAAGGCTCGAAAGCAGCGGACGCCTACAAGATTGACCTGATCGAAGAGCGGCACAGGCACCGTTTTGAAGTCAATAATGCATACCGTGAGGTGTTGCAGGAATTTGGCATGGTCTTTTCGGGGGTCTCTCCAGACAATCGCCTGGTCGAAATTGCCGAGATCAAGGATCATCCCTTTATGTTAGGCTGTCAATTCCACCCGGAATTCCTGTCCCGTCCCAATAAACCACATCCCCTGTTCAGCAGTTTCATTGCTGCGGTCTGTGACCATGCCGGGATTGAGGGCGATATTATCCCGTTGGATCAATAATCCTCGACTGAACAACAGGTCTTGGGTTATACTTAATCGATTTTTTATAAGAAAGGTAATACTATGGATACAACTATTGAATACATATCAGGACTGGAAATTCTCGATTCACGTGGCAACCCAACGCTTGAAGTCGAAGTTATCCTGGGCGATGGAAGCTGGGGGAGGGCGGCGGTACCATCCGGCGCATCCACCGGTGTGCATGAAGCACTTGAACTGCGTGACGGCGACAAAAAACGTTATGGCGGTAAAGGTGTTTTGAAAGCGGTTGAGCATGTCAATAACGAAATCGCAGAAGAACTGCTTGGCTGGGATGCAACAGAACAAAAAGCGATCGACATGGTGATGCTTGAACTCGACGGCACACCCAATAAATCAAAGTTGGGTGCCAATTCCATCCTGGGCACAGGCTTGGCAATTGCCAAAGCGGCCGCGAACTCTGTTGGCTTGCCTCTTTATCGATATCTTGGCGGAGTATATGCTCATGTCCTGCCTGTACCAATGATGAACATTTTGAATGGTGGGGTTCACACTGGCTGGCAGTCCACGGATGCCCAGGAATTCATGGTGATGCCATTTGGAGCAGGCACCTTCGCGGAAGGTCTCCAGTGGGGTGCTGAGATATACCAGTCATTAAAGTCTGTTCTAAAATCCAAGGGATATGCAACGTTGGTCGGCGATGAGGGTGGTTTTGCACCAGCATTAAAAGCAAACGAGGAAGCGATTGAGTTGATCCTCGAAGCCATTGCCAAAGCTGGTTTTAAGGCAGGTATAGGCCAGGAAGTGGCAATCGCACTTGACCCGGCAGCTTCAGAATTCTTTGAAGAAGATACCAGGCTTTACAATTTACGTAAAGAAGGTCGAAAACTGACCAGTGACCAGATGGTTGAATTCTGGGCGGACTGGACCCGCAAGTACCCCATCGTTTCGCTTGAGGATGGGTTTGCTCAGGATGACTGGGACGGATGGAAAAACTTTACCGCCCTGGTGGGTGATAAAGTCCAGATCGTAGGCGATGACCTCCTGGTGACCAATCCACAACGTATTGCAAGGGCGATTGAAGAAAATGCCTGTAATGCACTGCTGGTCAAATTGAACCAGATTGGCTCGCTCACTGAGACGATGCAGGCTGTCAGCATGGTACAGAATCATGGCTGGCGAGCGGTCACCTCTCACCGTTCTGGTGAAACGGAAGATACCACGATAGCCGATCTGGCTGTCGCTATGAATATGGGACAGATCAAGACTGGTGCGCCTGCCCGCTCTGATCGGGTTGCCAAATACAACCAGCTGCTGCGTATTGAAGCAGAATTGGCTGAAACCGGGAAATATGCCGGCTGGGCAGCCATCAAGCGATAAATCATGAACCACAAAAAGAGCTGCCAAGCATTTGGCAGCTCTTTTTTTCATCTGGTTGATGATTTATACTTGTTACTACTATTATAACGAAGAGACTTTTCCAGATTCTTGATGAAAAGAAACTTTGACCAATTAAATGCAGCGCTTCTTGAATGCCGGTTATGTCCCCGCCTGGTAACCTGGCGCGAAAGCGTTGCCCAAACAAGGCGCAAAGCATATCTTGACCAGCCTTACTGGGGCAGGCCAGTTCCCGGGCTTGGCGATCACAAAGCCCGTATCCTCATTGTCGGCTTGGCACCTGGAGCGCATGGATCAAATCGCACAGGTAGGATGTTCACCGGGGACGCATCGGGTGACTTTTTATACCCGGCCCTTTTTAAAGCAAATTTTGCCAACCAGCCCACTGCTCATGCCAATAATGATGGTCTCGAGCTCAAGGATGTGTTCATCAGCGCGGTCTGCCGCTGTGCGCCTCCTGGAAACAAGCCGGACCAAAGTGAAATTACCACCTGCCTTCCATGGTTGGCAGAAGAGATTTCCTTGTTGGACAACCTGCAGGGTTTTGTCGTTTTAGGAAGAATCGCCTATGACGGGATCAGGACACTTTTCAGTGGTCTCCTGCCTAAGGACGGATTTAGCCATGGCTCATTGCACCAGATAGGGGAAAATGGGTTGTGGGTGCTCTGTTCATATCATCCCAGTCGCCAGAATACACAAACAGGCAGATTATCAAAGGCTATGTTTGATCAAATCTGGGAAAAGGCTGCTCAATTGCTAAAGAATTGAGTAAAAAAGGTTATTGATTAGTCCCTAAGTTATAATAACTGAAAACTTGGAGGAGCCAGACAACCATGTTATTTCCAGTTGCCAGTCCAAAAGTAATCGAAAGGGCAAAGCAGATTAGGGCCCTGGACCCATTGTATCTGGATACGGAAACCACTGGTTTTGGACCTGATGATGTGGTTATTGAGATCGGAATCGTGGATGCAAAGGGAGATCTTGTTTTTGAATCGTTGGTCAATCCAAACAAACCTATACCCAAAGAATCCAGTGCGATTAATGGCATCACAGATGAAATGGTTGCAGATGCTCCGGCCTGGAAGGATATCTGGGAGAAGGTCGACCAGGTGCTTAAAAACCGCATTGTGGGTATATACAATGCTGAATTCGACCTGCGCTTGCTCAAACAGACCCACAATCATTGCTGTGGGGCTTGGAATTTCGATAACCGCAAAGCTTTTTGTGCGATGCGCATGTATGCCGCGTTTTATGGGGATTGGAATCCAAGATCCAATGGTTACCGCCTGCAAAAGTTGGAGCAGGCAGGCCGAAATTGTCAGATTGCGCTTCCAAATTCTCACCATGCTGTGGATGATGCCCGCCTCACAGCTGCAGTGATGGAATATATTGCCAATTACCAGGGAAAACCAAATTAAGGTCAATCAGGAGATAAAATGGAGATCAAATACCCGGCCGCCCGACGCACAGACCATGTCGATTTATTACATGGACAAGATATCGCTGATCCGTATCGTTGGATGGAGGATATAGACTCAGCAGAAACCCGTCTCTGGATCGAAGAACAGAACAAACTAACCCAGGCATACCTGGAAAAGGTGCCGATGCGAAATGAGATCAGGCAGCGCATGACCGAGTTGTGGGATTATGAAAAATTTGGTATCCCTGAAGCGCATGCAGGAAGGTATTTCTATACTTACAACACTGGCTTGGAAAACCAGGATGTACTCTATTGGATGACTGGTTTGGATGGTGAATCCATGTGCCTGCTTGATCCCAACAAGCTTTCTGAAGATGGCACCAAGGCACTGACTGGTGCTGCGATCAGTAATAACGGCAAATTCCTGGCCTATGGGATATCCGAGGCCGGTTCAGATTGGCAGGAGTGGTTTGTGCGTAGTGTGGATGAGGGTATTGATCTTCAGGATCACCTCAAGTGGGTCAAGTTCTCGGATGCTGCCTGGGATGCAACAGATGAAGGATTCTACTACAGCAGGTATGATGCCCCGGGTGAAGGCGACCTATTAAAAAAGACCAATTACTTTCAAAAACTCTACTATCACAAGCTGGGTACTCAACAGGAAGTTGACCAGCTGATCTATGAGCGACCGGACCATAAGGAATGGGGCTTTGGGGGTGAGGTTACACAAGATGGGAAGTACCTGGTGATCTATGTGTGGGTGGGGACACAAGAAGAGGTGGGGATTTTCTATAAGGACCTGACCAGACCTGGGGCTGAAGTCATCGAATTGCTTGATCAATTTGATGCTGAGTACCACTTGGTGGCAAATATTGGCACAACCTTTTATTTCCTGACAACGAAAGGTGCACCTTTGCGAAGGGTGGTTGCGATCGACATCACCAGACCGGAACCGGTAAACTGGCAGGAGATCATTCCTGAAGGAAAGGATGCTTTACAAAGTGTTGACCTGGTCGGTGGCAAATTCATCTGCACCGTTTTGCATGATGCGGTAAACCAGGTAAAGATATTTGATGTGACTGGAAAATTTGCAGGCATGGTTGACCTGCATGGGTTGGGTACGGTCACCGGATTCCATGGCAGGCAAGAGGCAAAGGAAACGTTCTATTCTTACACCGATACCACCACACCGACCCGGGTCTATCGCTTCGATATTCAAAAGCAAACCAGTGAGCTTTTCAAAAATCCCAAACTGGTATTTGACCCTGAACTATTTACCACAGAGCAGGTTTTTATTACCAGCAAAGATGGCACCCGGGTACCCATGTTCATCAGCCACAAAAAGGGACTAAAGAATAATGGCGAACTGCCAACCTACCTTTTTGGTTATGGTGGATTTAATTTCCCGTTACCAGTGATGTTCAAAGTACCCATCCTGGTGTGGATGGAAATGGGCGGCGTCTATGCCCAGGTGCACTTGAGGGGCGGTGGTGAATATGGCGAAGCGTGGCACCAGGCGGGAATGAAAGCCAGCAAACAGAACGTGTTCGATGACTTTATCTCTGCTGCTGAGTGGCTGATCCATAACAAATATACGCGGCATGGAAAACTTGCCATTGGGGGGCGCAGCAATGGCGGTTTATTGATCGGCGCAGTAATGACACAGCGCCCCGACCTGTTTGGTGTCTGCATGCCGACTGTCGGTGTCATGGACATGCTGCGTTTTCACAAGTTCACCATTGGTTGGGCGTGGGTATCGGATTACGGGTCGCCGGACGACCCTCAAGACTTTAAAGCACTTTATGCTTATTCGCCCTACCATAACATAAAACCCGGGTCTTTTTATCCACCAACAATGATCACCACTGGCGACCACGATGACCGGGTATATCCTGCGCATAGCTATAAGTTTGCGGCTGCCATGCAACATGCCCAGGCGGGTGATGCGCCAATCCTGATCCGTATTGATACCCGGGCAGGCCATGGGGTTGGTAAGCCAACCGCCAAGCTGATCGAAGAATCAGCTGATCTGTGGGCTTTTACACTGGCAAATCTTGATTAACCAAAGCATTTAAACCCTTGCAGGGTCCTGGCATCTGTAATATAATATGAATATATGCTCATATAAACAAGTAGAATAAATGACATGATGGACGAAAAAGGATTCTCAAACTCAAGTGCATTAATACCCATAAGCACCGCTCAACGAATGGCTGACATATTTAAAGGTTTGGCGGATCCAACGCGTCTAAGATTGCTTTCAATTCTTTTTGAGGGTGAAACTTGTGTCAGCACACTGGCGGAAAAGGTGGGCATGAGTCAAAGTGCTGTCTCGCACCAGTTAAGAATATTGCGCGACCTGGGGTTTGTTTCCACACGGCGGGACGGGCAGACCATTTATTATCACATCGATGATGAGCATATCGGGGATCTTTTCCAAAGGACGTTGGAGCACATCGAGCATACAACGAGAAAACAGTGAAGGGTAAATAGTGAGTAAAATAACAAACATAATGGTGGAGGGGTTGGACTGCCCGGATTGTGCGAAAGTGTTGGAGCTGGACATTGCCAGGGAAACTGGGGTGAAAGATGTGCACATTAATTTTCTCCAGGGTACCCTGTCAGTGGAAGGAGAGTTTGACCTTGCCAGTGTCTACCGCCGCATCCAGAACCTTGGTTACCGGGTGAAGGCAGAAGAAAATCCACTCAGGAAGACCCAGACAAACAAAGGTTTCTCATCCTTTTGGGAGTTTCTGAAAACGCGGTCTGAACTGAAGCTGGTCTTGGTGGGGATCGGATTGCTTTTGTTGTCGTTGTTGCTGGAATTATGGGATCCAGACAAATGGGTCATCCTGGCAGTCCAGCTGTTGACCCTGGTGATCGCTGGTTACCCGGTTTTTCAGAGTGCATTTAAAGGGCTTGTCAGCAGCAGGTCATTGAATATCAATTTCCTGATGAGTATTGCGGCTGTGGGTGCCGTGATCATTGGTGAACCAATCGAAGCGATCATCATGCTGGTTTTATTTTCGCTGTCAGAAGCGATCGAAGGCTACAGCAATGACCGGGTGCGAAAGGTGTTAAAAGAATTTACGGAGCTGGCGCCACAAACGGCGTTGGTGGTTGGTGCGGACAGCGAAAAAGAGACCCCTGTGGCAGATATCAGGATCGGGGACAGGATGCTGGTCCGGGCTGGCGAGCGCATCCCCCTGGATGGGATCGTTGTGGATGGGGTATCCGAGGTCAACCAGGCACCCATCACAGGCGAAAGCCAGTTGATCCGCAAGGATATTGGCGATAAGGTTTTTTCGGGGACGGTTAATGGTCAAAGTACTCTCCTTGTGGAGGTCAGCAGCAAAGCAGAAGACACCACCATCCAGCAGATCATCAACCTGGTAACGGAAGCGCAAGAGGTCAAGGCCAAGAGTCACAAATTCATCGATCAGTTTGCCAGGTATTACACCCCGGCGATCGTCGTCCTGGCACTGCTTCTGGCCATTGTCCCGCCCCTTTTCTTCGGTCAGGCATTGCTGAATATCGGCGATCAATATGGCTGGCTGCACCGTGCCTTGTCCCTCCTGGTTATCGGGTGCCCCTGTGCCCTGGTGATCAGCACACCGGTGACGATCATCAGCAGCCTGATCCGGGCTGCGCGATCCGGTGTGGTTTTCAAGGGCGGCATATTTATCGAAAAACTGGCGAGGGTAAAACTGGTAGCTTTTGATAAGACAGGGACGCTGACCAGGGGAAAACCAGTTGTCACCCAGGTGCGGGCTGTAGATTGTGATGGTAACGAAGACTGTGCTGCTTGCCAGGACATGCTGGCTATCGCCTGTGCCCTGGAAAAACACAGTTCCCACCCATTAAGAACGGCAATATTGGCTGCCGGGGAAAAAGAAGGCGTGATTGACCGTTACCCTGCCGCACAAAACCTGGAAACCCTGAACGGACGCGGGATCATGGGCGAAGTCAACGGGCAGACTGCCACAATCGGCAGCCTTGCCCTGTTCCGCGCAGACCACCAGACGCCTGAAAAAGTGGTTGAGTGGGTAAAGGATGCAGAAAGTGATGGTCAGACGACCATGTTGATCTGCGATGGCAACAAGGTTCGAGGTTTCATCAGCGTTGCGGATGAAGTGCGGCCTGAGAGCATCCGGGTGGTCGACGCACTGCGCAAAATGGACATCAAAACGATCATGCTGACCGGGGATAACCCCATGGTTGCCCAGAATGTTGCCAACAGCCTGAAGGTTGATGAAATTCGGGCATCATTGCTGCCCAAGGATAAACTTTCGATCATCAAAGATCTGATCAGCAATTATCAGGATGTTGCCATGGTGGGTGATGGCATCAATGACAGCCCGGCAATGGCTGCATCCGGGGTGGGGATGGCATTAAATGGTGCCAGCAATGGGCAGGTGCTTGAAACTGCAGATGTTGTCTTGTTGAATGATGACCTTTCGAGGATACCGTTTGCGATTCGCCTGTCCAAATTCTCCACCAGGCTTATCAAACAGAATATTGCCTTCAGCCTTTCGATTAAATTCATCGTGGCTGTGGTTGCATTACTGGGCCTGACACCGCTTTGGGTTGCGGTGCTGGCGGACATGGGCGTCTCGCTGTTGGTAACCCTCAACGGTATGCGCGCACTAAGGTTTCAAGAAAAGTAGATTGTTCAAACTTGGTTATCAGGGGATGGCAAAGTAAAAATCCCATTCGCCCGGTTTTACCTGCTCGGTCGTGGTATGGTTGCCGGCCAGGATGATCCAGGTCTTGCCCGGTTTAAAAGGAAAGAACTCGCCTTTATTATTCTGAAATACCAGGGGACGGTCTGCGTTGGGGGCGTGCCAGGTGCCATAGGTCATTTTTCCATCCCGGAAAAAAAGGGCGGATGGATAGGTGCTTGAAAAAGCAACCTCGATATCATGCATGCTGGGCGTATGTTCAATGTAGTTGGTAAATATGATGACAATATTTTCAAAACTCAAAGGTTCACCAGTATTGCGGTCAATGGTAGGGGCTTTGGTGATCCTGCCGTTATCCATTTCAGAATCCTGCCAGAGCAGATAAGTGCCGGAGGTTGGGTCGTAGCGCCATTCTGTCAGGCTGAAATCTGCATAAACGAAACTCACAAGAGTCCCCATCTCATCACCGGGCTGTGCTTCCGGACGGAAGACCATGGCGCGCAGGTCAGGCCTGGTATTGTCAATGCCCTGATCGAGAACATAGCGGGTCAGTTCTGTTGAGTTGGCAAAAACACCTGTGGCACTG
Source organism: uncultured Anaerolineaceae bacterium (assembly GCA_964435475.1). Classification (GTDB taxonomy): domain Bacteria; phylum Chloroflexota; class Anaerolineae; order Anaerolineales; family Anaerolineaceae; genus CAYSZB01. The sequence continues at coordinate 25,438 of CAYSZB010000025.1, forward strand.
TGCGTCGCTTCACCACACATCGCCGGGCAGGGCAATATGTGAAATGGCAGTGCCCGTTCGCCCAGGATATCCACCAACACCTTGTCGACGCTCAAATCCGCATCCCCATAAGCCAGCACACCCTGGTAAAGTTGTGCCAACTGGGCGTCGACCAGCCTCCCAGAGCGCACAGGACCAATATTTTGGGCATCATTCCCGTAATAGATCGCCAGGAACCGGTTCATGTAGGCGCCGATGTAATATTCGAACACGATATCTGCGCTTGAAAGCCCGGCATGCGGCCTGCCGAGGCGCGGCCAATTGGAAACCTTGACCATTACCGGGCGCCGCTCCAACAACTGCGGATCTTCCACGATCAGCCCGGTCAGCGGGTTATACCCGGGAGTATTGTTGTTAAGGTCATAAGTCGGGGAGGGTGAGGGGGATATGACCGTTATGGTGGGTGTCAGGGATGGCTCGGCAGTGGGGGTATCAGTCGGTGTGAGGGTCGGGGTACTGGTCTGGGTAGGAGCCGGCGTGTCGACCGGTTGGGTGCTTTTGACCAGCAGATCGCATGAAGGCAGGCAAAACAACACAAAGGCCATCAGTATGAGCAGCCTGAACGGTGGACGCCAAAGTCGTATCTTGTGATTGCCTGGTAGCCTTTGCTGTGTTCCCATGAACTTGATTTTAACCGGGAAATGGCAGATCGTGGCAGGTTTTCAATTAAGTTTAATGGGGTGATTATGACCTTGAGCTGGAGACAGCAGTGCTGCACAGTTGCCAACTGAGATCCCAGATCTTTTTCCGCAGATCAACTTTCCTTGCAAGAGGGCTCGCTTTGCCTGGTCTGAAACGGTCGAAATATTTACCCGTGACAGTTTCAAGTTCAGGAGACGATGCCAGCTGCACAATGGATCTTGCGCCATCTTCTGGTGTCATGTTCGATAGAATCCTGGCGTTTTTCAGCACATTGGTTGAGATCACACCCGGATGGACGGCATTCACCACCACACCTGAGCCCTTAAGACGCTCGGCAAGTTCAAAAGAAAACATCAGGTTCAATAACTTGGAGCGGCAGTAGGCAATCCAATTCCAGAAGAAAAATTTTCCCTGCAGGTCCCTCAGGTTCAAATAGACCAGTTTATGACCCACCGAGCTCACGTTGATGACCCGTGACGGCGTGCTATCTTTCAGCAGATCCATCAGGAGGTTGGTCAGGTAAAAATGAGCCAGGTAATTGACCTCGAATGTCGTTTCCAACCCATCATCGGTCAAGCGGCGTTTGTTCATGAAGATGCCGGCGTTGTTGATCAATACATCCAATCGTCTGGTGCGTTCCCTTACCTGGTTGGCAAGTGCCTGTACCTGGTGCAGTGAGCGCAGGTCGGCAATGATTGTTTCGACCCTGGGGTTGCCGCTTATCCCAATGACCTCATCGCAGGCATCCTGGGTCTTGGCGACATTTCGCCCATGCACGAAGATCCTTGCGCCTAAACCGGCAAGCTGAATGGCACACTGTTTGCCGATGCCGTCAGATGCACCGGTGATCAAAATGGTCTTATCGATCAAACCTGTTTCCATGAGATCATTGTAGCCAGGTTCCATGAAGAAATTGTTTACATATTGTGTAGGTTAATAACCTTTTATTGGTCAAGTTACACTAATCAGAAACCAGGATGAACAACATAACAAAGATAACCTGATCGACCAGGTGCCACTTTTCCCGGCAGATTACCCTGGCGTCAAGGCCAATGGCATTGGCATCGTTGGGAGTACTGCATAATC
>CAYSZB010000025.1:27304-31292 GCA_964435475.1 uncultured Anaerolineaceae bacterium
ATAAAAACATTACGCAAAGATATTATTTATCTCAAGTTGGGTATAATAAGGTCAATATAATTAAAAGCAACTAATCAAAAATTCACCAATTCCAGGAGACAAAATGATCGTTACAACCAAAAAACTATTTGAGGCAGCCTACGGCAAGTATGCCATTGGTGCTTTTAACATCAACAACCTTGAACAGACAATGGGCCTGTTCAGGGGCAGTCTGCAATCCCAGGCACCGTTCATCATCCAGATCAGCAAGGGTGCCAGGTCTTTTACCGACAAAGTGATGCTGGAAGGTTTGATCCGTGCGGCTGACCAGGTATTTCCAACGGCAGTTTTTGCGGTTCACCTTGACCATGGCGATGAGGAAACCTGTTATGACTGCATCAATTCCGGTTTTTACAGTTCGGTGATGATCGATGCCAGCCACCTGCCATTTGAAGGTAATATCGCGACCACCCGGCGGGTCGTTGACGCTGCCCATGCCAAAGGGATCGTCGTCGAAGCTGAGCTGGGTCAATTGGGCGGCGTTGAGGAACATGTCAGTGTTGCAGAATCAGCAGCAAAATTGACCGATCCCAACCAGGCGGTTGAATTTGTCCAGCGCTCAGGCTGTGATTCACTGGCAGTCGCCATTGGCACCTCCCATGGGGCTTTCAAGTTCTCAGGAACGCAGTCCCTGCATTTTGAAGTTTTAACCGAGATCCAGAACCGCCTGCCCGGATTCCCCCTGGTGATGCATGGTTCCAGTTCAGTTCCCCAGGAAGAGGTTGAGCGCATCAATGCCGCAGGAGGCAAACTGCTGGGTGCCAAGGGTGTGGATGCGACACAATTCGCCCAGGCAGCCAAATTGGGTGTCACCAAGATCAACATCGATACAGATGGCCGGCTGGTCTGGACCCGTGTGCACAGGGAATTCTTCAGGGACCATCCCGAAAAGTTTGATCTGCGTGATCCAGGCAAGATCTTCATGTCTGAGTATGCAAAATTTATCGAACAGAAAAACGTATACCTGGGCAGCGCAGGTCATTTGCCTGAATTACATAAGATATTAGGCATGTAGGAGGTCGTTATGCATCCTGTAGAGATCCGTCCCGGCATTTTTTGGGCCGGGATCAATGACCGGTCGACCGAATTGTTTGAAGGCCTCTGGCCGATACAACACCAGGGGGTGTCATATAACTCTTACCTGATCAAGGATCAGAAAAATGCCGTAATTGACCTCTCAAAAGAGACTTTTACCGATGATTTCATCCAGCAGATCAGGGAATTGATCGATCCGGCTGACATTGACTACGTGATCGTCAACCACATGGAGCCGGATCACTCGGGTGCGCTTTTGCGGGTTCGCGAACTGGCACCCAAAGCCAGGTTCCTCGGCATGCCCAAGGCCATCCAGATGATCAGGGATTTTTACGGCATTACCGAAAATACCGAGGTCATTTCAAGCGGGCAAACGCTCAGCCTGGGGAATCACACCCTCCAATTCGTGTACACGCCCATGGTGCACTGGCCGGAGACGATGGTCACTTATGACGTCAATGAGAAGGTGTTGTTTTCATGTGATGCATTTGGTTCATATGGCGCCCTGCATGGGTCCTTATTTGATGATACATGCCTGAACCTCAGTTATTATGAAAATGAAGCTTTGCGTTACTACACCAACATCATTGCGGCATTCAGCAAGCACGTGATCAGTGCCATTGACAAGCTGAAAGACCTGCCAATTGAGGTGGTCGCTCCATCACACGGTTTGATCTGGCGGAAAAATCCCGCCCGCATTGTTGATCTTTACCATCGCTGGGCAACATACGGAAGTGAGCCGGCTGAACCCGGTGTGACACTGCTTTATGGCACGATGTACCGCAACACAGAACATGCCATGAATTATGCGGCCGAAGCCATTGCCAATGAAGGCGTTCCACTGGAAGTCTTCAATGTAGGCAATACCGAGGTCTCCTTTATTTTGCCGTCATTATGGACAAAAAGGGGCATACTGGTGGCCTGCCCGACCTATGAGAGAAAGATGTTCCCGCCGATGGTCAATGCGCTCAATATGGCAGCGATCAAAGGGGTGAACAACAAGGTCGCCGGGTACTTTGGCAGTTTTGCCTGGAGTGGTGGGGCAAAGGAGATCTTTGAGCAGTTTGCCCAACAGATGTCCTGGGAAGTGGCAGGTGCACATCAATTCAGCGGCAGCGCAAAGAGCGATGACCTGGCAGAAATTGTCTCCATCGCCAGGGCGGTTGCCATTGCATCGAAGAAGTAGGAAACACCTTTGTTTTTAAAGCCCTGTGAAAAGCAGGGCTTTTTGTTGTATAGCATGAGGTGATATAATTTTTGCCACGCAATCAAGAAAGCAGGTATCAAAGATGAACGAACCGGAAGAAAAAACCAACTTTATCCGCGACATGGTCGAAGAACACAACCGCAGCGGCAGATTTGGCGGAAGGGTGCATACGCGCTTTCCACCAGAGCCCAATGGTTACCTGCACATCGGGCATGCCAAAGCGATCTGCCTGGATTTTGGCATCGCCGAGGATTATGGCGGCCTGACCAACCTGCGATTTGATGACACCAACCCCTCCAAGGAAGATGTGGAATATGTGGATTCGATCAAAGCCAATATCAAGTGGCTGGGTTTTGATTGGGGAGAGCGTGAGTACTACGCCTCTGATTACTTCGAGCAAATGTACCAGTATGCTGTCGAACTGATCAAAATGGGCAAGGCCTATGTCTGCAACCTGACCTCCCAGGAGTTGAAAGAATACAAAGGTTCGTTTACCAAACCGGGCAAGGAAAGCCCCTATCGCAACCGCCCTGTAGAGGAGAGCCTGGATCTCTTCCAACGCATGCGCGCCGGGGAATTCCCGGATGGCTATTGTACTTTAAGAGCCAGGATCGATATGGCATCGCCCAATATCACCATGCGTGACCCGGTGATCTATCGCATCCTGCATACCAGGCACCATCGCACCGGCGATGCCTGGTGTATCTACCCGATCTATGACTTTGCCCATCCCATCTCTGATTCCATTGAAAAGATCACCCACTCGATCTGCACCCTCGAATTCGAAGACCGCCGACCGCTGTATGAATGGTACCTCAAAGAACTGGGAATTTTCCTGCCGCAGCAGATCGAATTTGCCCGCCTGAACGTAACCTACACGGTGATGAGCAAGCGCAAACTGCTCAAGCTGGTGAAGGAAAAGTTTGTCAGGGGATGGGATGACCCGCGCATGCCGACCCTGGCGGGTATGCAAAGGCGGGGCTACACACCCGCAGCGATCAGGAAGTTCGTCGATGTTGTAGGGGTGGCAAAAAACAACAGCATTGTGGATATGGAGTTGCTGGAGCATGTCTTGCGGGACGACCTGAACCTCCGTTCACCCCGCAGGATGGCCGTATTGCGGCCGCTCAAGGTGATCCTTGACAATTACCCTGAAGATCTGGAAGAGGAATTCGAGGTGTCGGATTTCCCGCAGGACCCGGAGTGTAAGACCAGCCGCAAGGTGCCTTTTTCGAGGGTACTTTACATCGAGCAGGAAGATTTCATGGAAGAGCCCCCGGCCAAGTATTACCGCCTGGCACCCGGGCAGGAAGTGCGCCTGATGAATGCCTATTACATCACCTGCCAAAGGGTTGTCAAGGATGATTCCGGCAGGGTGGTCGAACTGCACTGCACCTATGATCCCCAGTCGCGGGGCGGCATGTCTGCGGATGGGCGAAAGGTCAAAGGCACCATCCATTGGGTCTCGGCAAAACACGCAATTGACGCCGAAGTAAGGCTCTACGACACCCTTTTCACAAAGCCCAATCCTTATGATGTCGCAGAGGATGAAGAGGTGGACGAATACAGTCTTGAGGTCAGCGAAGTTGAACCCGACCGGGATTTCACCGACAACATCAACCCCAATTCGCTGGAGATCCTGAGTGGATGCAAGCTGGAGCCGGAGCTGGCGAATGTGAAAGCCGGTGAAAGCTTCCAGTTCATGCG
>CAYSZB010000026.1:0-31105 GCA_964435475.1 uncultured Anaerolineaceae bacterium
CAGTTTATCAGGTCCAAAGTGAAGGTTGCTATGGAAATATTCTCAGTCCAGGAAATGAAAGATTTGGAAATTCAGGCTAACGCCTTAGGACTGTCATTTGACAGGATGATGCAAAATGCAGGCATGGGCCTGGCTAGTTGGGTCATCAAAAATTTCCCTGTAAACAAGTGGCAAAAGGTTTTCGCTCTTATCGGCTCAGGTAAGAATGGTTCAGATACCCTAATCGCCTTATCCGAACTTTGCCGTCACGGATATTATTGCATCGCCTTCCTGGTGCGGAAACGGCAACCAGATAATTATTCAAGGGATTTCGAGCTAAGTGGGGGATCAATCCTCTCAGACCTTGAAACTATCAAAGGTATATTCTCCAATCGAACGATCGTTTTGGATGGCATCATTGGCACCGGGTTCAAACCGCCCATGGACGAAGAATTACAGGCTCAAATGTCCCATGTAAACCAGGCGATCTTGATTCATCCAGAGAGCACTAAAGTGATCGCTGTGGACTGTCCTTCAGGGGTTGATGCAGATCTTGGAAGTGTTTCTTCAGCCACCATTAAAGCGAATTATACTGCCTGCATGGGTGGGGTGAAATCAGGCTTATTGAAGGCACCAGCTATTAATTATTGTGGTGAATTCATCCACATTGCCATTGGAATTCCTCAAGATCTTCTCAACACTAGGGTGTATAAGTCGAAGATGGTTGGTCGTGAGTTTGCCAGGTCCTTGTTCCTGCCTCGGGACTCCACAGCTCACAAAGGTACGTTTGGTAAGTGTGTGATTTTTGCTGGTTCCAGGAAATATCCGGGAGCTGCGTACCTGGCATCCAAAGCCGCATATCTTACTGGAGCCGGGTTGGTGGCACTGGTTACTGAAGATATCGTTCAGCAACTTGTTGCAGCGCGTGTTCCTGAAGTGATCTGGCTTTCAGACACGTACGGAGAGCTTAAAAATGAGCTTTCCTCCTACAATTCCTACCTGGTCGGTCCTGGCCTTGACCACACACCTGATTCCGCGCAGCGCTTTGCCAGTGCTCTTGACATTTTCAAAACACACTCTGCACAGCACAAAAAACGGTTGATCCTGGATGCGGATGGTTTGAGATTATTGGCCATGAAAAAGGATTGGTGGCTTGACCTGCCGCCGGATGCGATCCTAACGCCGCATCCCGGCGAAATGGCGGAGTTGACCGGATTGAGCATTGAAGAAATCCAAGCTAAAAGATGGGAATGCGCAAAACTTTATGCACAAAAATGGCAAAAGGTGATTGTCTTAAAAGGAGCACCAACTGTGATCGCCGATCCTGCACAAAACCTGGCTGTCATTCCCATTGTCACTGCCGCGCTTGCAACAGCCGGCACTGGGGATGTACTTGCAGGCGTGATCGCTGGTTTGTGCGCACAGGAATATGATGCATTCAATGCCTGCATGCTGGGTGCGTATATCCATGCAAACGCAGGTCTGTTGATAGAACAGCATTATCACCAGACTTATTCGTCAAACGCATCCGAGGTACTTGATTTCCTTCCCGCATCCATCACTGAGACCTTAAAATAATGCAGGCAATTATGATGAATAATTGCCTGCATATGAACTTAATAATTTGAAAGAACTTACTCTGCTGTCTCGCTTAACTTCTTCTTGGGCCGGATGCTCTCGGCAAGTTTCTCGCGCTGCTCATCAATCACAACCTGGCCTTTTGTCTTGATCTCAGTTACTTTCTGCTTTGACACATCAGCAAATTCTTCAACCTTGACTTTTGCTTCTTGATATGCTTTTTCAGCTTTCAGTTTTGCTTCTTCGTAGGTCTCTGCCGATTTATCTTTTAGCTCAATCGCTTTTTCTTTGATCAATCGTCGTGTTTCTTCACCAGTTTGTGGGGCTAACAAGAGGGATACTGCCGCACCAGTTAATGCACCGACTGCAAAGCCGATCAAGAATACACCAAAATCATTATTATCTGACATATTTGCTCCTTTATGAATATTTATTGTTCCTAATTATAGTTTACTTCTTTGGTTTGAAGAGATCGAAAAGTTTTTTACCCATCGCGATCGATTGATTAAGTTTGATAACCGGCTCGGTCAGGTTGTTTCCCAGGAACCGCACTGTTCCTTTTAAGTGGTTGACAGTTTCATTGGTATTGTCGAGAATGGGTTTAACTTCATTTTGGATCAGGTTGGTGAGTAGTGCCAGCTGAACAACAAGGATGATCAGCGCTACTCCAACAACCAGTGTTTCCAGTGCCATGATGATGATGAAAACGTCCCTGACCTGGCTGACCATTTGTTCATTGTCGGCATCCAACAAGAATATGAGACCCACAACGATCCCGGCCAGCAAAATGACCGAAACCAAGCTGATGATGATGATGGCTTTGGTTTTGGCCTTCTCTTGAGGGGTCCGGGGTGCCTTTATTGCCTTGGAAAGTTCGTTTATCTCACTCATTTTTTTATTATAACATAGCAGAATTACAGGAAAATTGACCTGTACTGGCTTTACATAAAATTAATCATCAATAGTCAACTCAAGCTCTTCATTTCCTGAGACCCTTTCTGTGGCTATCACAGAAAAATCGCCAAAAACCTGGCTTTGCCTGGTGATTACATAATTCTGTTTAACAAGTTCCAGAATTGCCAAAAACACGATCAGCCGGTTTATTTTTGATCGGTCGTTTTCCAGCAGGTCATTAAAGAAAAGGGTTTTGCGAGTCATCAGTCCGGAAATGATGGAACTGATCTTCCGTTTAAGGGTCAACTTCGGGATCGATATGACAGTGCCCAATGCTTTAACTTCAGCCTCAGAATGGTAGATCATCTGCAAAGCACTGACCAAATCATCCAGGTTGATTTCGCTCATGTCCACGTTGACCTTGGGAGAGATGGGCTTTGCTATATGGATATATGTTCTTAACCCTTTATCTTCCCTCTCCCGCAACCAGCTGGCGATTTGTTTTACCTTGCGATAAATGACCAGTTGTCTGGCCAGTGCTTCGCCGATGTCCTCCTCGTCTGGTGGACGGATGATCGGCCTGGGTAACAGGGCTTCGGACTTTATCTGGATTAATTTGGATGCAATGACCAGGAATTCAGATATGTCAGCAGCATTGATAGCCTGAAGTTGTTCGATGTAGTAGATATATTGGTCAGTTACTTTAGCCAAGGACAACTTGGTAATGTCGAGTTCTGATCGTTGAATCAGGTCGAGTAAAAGGTCCAGCGGGCCTGAAAACACTTCCGTGTCAACTGAATAAGGAATGCCGTCATTCGTTTCTGAAAAATTCATCGCGCAGATATTATAGCTTATGAAAAGTAATCTAAGATATAATTTCTAGCCGATGATGACTACTTATTTATGCATTAATTGTTCTGAAAAGTATCCGCCTGAAGGATTACCCTACACTTGCCCTAAATGCGGTGGCATCTTCACTGTTGATCTGTCCCAGGTGTTAACTCGGGATGACTTTTCTAATAACGAGCCTGGAATCTGGCGTTTTAGGCACACTTTTGGTTTACCGGATGATTCACCGCTTTCATATCTTGGCGAAGGCAGAACACCATTATTGCAACTGGATTTCTCAGGCAATCCGGTGTACTTAAAAATGGAAACCCACAACCCGACTTTATCCTTCAAGGATCGGGCTACTGCGGTTCTGACCAGCATGCTCAGGCAGCGCAAGGTCCATAAAGCTGTGGAAGACTCCTCGGGTAATGCCGGGGCATCCTTTGCCGCCTATTGTTCCGCATTTGGGGTTGAGGCTGAGATCTTTATCCCTGAATCAACCTCCGGTCCCAAACGTCTCCAGATTGAATCATACAATGCCAGTATCAACCAGGTTGCAGGTTCCCGTCAGGCAACAACTGATGCTGCTTTGCTCAAGGTAAGGCAGAACAGGTTGGTCTACGCGAGCCATGCCTATCAACCCTTTGGATTGTCAGGGATTGCCACGGTTGCATATGAGATTTTTGAACAACTTGGCGCCCAACCGGATCTGGTCATCGCGCCAGTTGGGCATGGCAGCTTGTTACTGGGTCTGATTAAAGGATTTGAACTGCTGAAAAAGTCACATCTGGTCAATACCTTGCCGGAATTTATTGGTGTTCAGGCCGAAAACTGCGCACCTGTTGGCTCCATGTGGAATAAAGCTAAAACTTTTACGCCTTATTCCGAGACCATTGCAGAAGGGGTGCGCGTCACCACCCCGATCCGTGGCAGGGAGATCATCACCAGGCTGCAGCAGTCCAGTGGAAGTATAATGACTATCCCTGAGCGCGCCATCATTGCAGCCTGGCAGGACCTTAAAAAGAATGGAATTTTTGTGGAGCCGACTTCTGCTTTAGTTTGGGCGGCTTACAGGAAATTATCCTCGGAGATTTACAAATTTCCGGTGTTGATCATGACTGGTTACGGGTTAAAATCTGGGAATGCATAATCTGGTTATTATTTTTATGAAACTTTCAATAAAGAAAGCATTAAGTTACGAAAAACAATGACCTGCGGTAATTGTAACGAAGAAGAACTTAATAATTTTAAACAACGACTAGGCATCCAGGCACTGGATGACTTTCTCCTGCTGCGCGCATTGACCCACCGATCTTACCTCAACGAAAATCATGCAGCGCTGGAGGATAACGAACGCCTGGAGTTCCTGGGGGATTCGATCCTCAGTTTTGTAGTGGCGGAATGGTTGTATCATCACTTCCCTGACAAGCCTGAAGGGGACTTGACAAAGTTGCGGGCAGCGATTGTTTCTACCGATCAACTTGCAGGAATTGCCAGGCAATTTGAGGTCGGACGCTACATTCAGTTGGGTCGTGGTGAAGATCAGGCGGGTGGGCGCGATCGTAATGCGATCCTTTGTGATACATTCGAAGCATTGATTGGTGCGGTATATTTAGCCTTGGGTCTTGTTCAGGTCAATGCCATCCTGACCCCGATTATTGAGCAGGTGATCGAAGGTATTTTGATCGAACACCAATATGAGGATCCTAAAAGCATTCTCCAGGAATGGGCACAGGCCAGTGGATCAGCTTCACTGAAATATTTTGTCCTGGCAGAGAAAGGTCCGGATCATTCTAAGACATTTGAAGTTGAGGTCAGGATTGACGATAAGAAAATGGGCGTTGGAAAAGGCAGCAGCAAGCAGCAGGCAGAAAAAGCGGCAGCCAGGCAGGCGCTTGAATTTATTAACAAATTGGATAATTGATAATGCCAAAGCATTTTACCTCCTTGGAATTGCACGGATATAAGACTTTTGCCAATCAGACGGAGTTCAAGTTACCGGGCATGGTCACTGCGATCGTTGGCCCTAACGGCTCTGGGAAGTCAAACATTGCAGATGCAGTACGCTGGGTTCTGGGTGAACAATCTTACACCCTCCTGAGGGCAAAGAAAACCGAAGACATGATCTTCGCCGGTTCAGAACAGCGTTCACGTGCCGGTTTTGCCTCTGTTTCCATCGCGTTTGACAATGAAGATGGCTGGTTGCCGATTGATTACACGGAGGTCGTCCTGACCCGCCGTGCCTATCGCGATGGTCAGAATGAATACCTGATCAATAATCAGAAGGTACGATTAAAGGATTTCCATGAATTACTGGCCAGCACCGGTTTGGGAGATCGTAATTATTCGATCATTGGGCAGGGATTGGTGGATGTGGCTTTGGCGATAAAACCGGATGAACGTCGAAAGCTCTTTGAAGAGGCTGCTGGCATAAATCTTTACCGTGAACGTAAAGAGGAAAGCCTGAAGCGACTGGATGCCTCTCAACGCAACCTGGAAAGGGTGCTGGACATCCTGACAGAAATAAAACCCAGGTTGCGAAGTCTTGAGCGGCAGGCTGCAAAAGCCAGCGAATTCAGACGCCTTCAGAATGACCTGCAAGCACACCTTAGGGATTGGTATGGGTATTATTGGTTCACAGCACAGGAAGACCTGCTGAAAGCAAAAAATGCCTACAAGGACTTTGAATTAAAGGTTACTGAAACCAAGAAAAGGCAACTGGGAATTGCTGATGAGATAAAACGATACAACCTGGACTTGCAGGTGAAGCGGGAGGAGATAAACCATTATCATTCGGAACTCGCCAATCTCCACAAGGAAATTGAAGGCATCAATTTAAAGCTTGCGATCCTGTATGAAAGGGATCTATCACTGAAATCTGTTATCAATGACCTTGAAAACAGGCGAATTGCGATTGATGAAGGGCTCGTTGCCAGGAAAAAAGAGACTCAAGATATTGTAACTTTATCAACTGGTCTCCAGATGGAATTGGATGAATTATCCAGCCAATGTGAAGGTCTTAAACAGGAATTGTTAAAGAAAAGGTCCGAGAGAAGTAAAGTTGAATCCCAGCTTACCGAACTCAGGCAGAAACAATCAGTTATTAATACAAAACTTGTCAATCTCAATGCCAGAGAATCAGAGACCCGCGATCGGGTGACAGAATTGGTGACGACCATTGACCGATCTGATAAACAACTTGATTCAATCAACCAACATTTGCTGAAGGTCGAGGGTGAATTAGCCCAAAGGTTAGAAGCTGCCAGGCAAAAGCAGGTCACCAGAAGAGACTTTATAGCCCAACTTTCCAGGTTAACTGGCCAAACAGATCAACTTAACTCCAGGCTTGAAAGGTTAAAGAACACCATTAACGGCTTGGAAAACGATAAGGCACGCCTCAACACGAGGTTGGATTTGATAAACCGTTCAGAGCAAGCGATGGAAGATCTTTCGCAGGGGGCCAAATCCCTGCTTCTTAAAGCGCCCAAAATTGACCTGGCACTTCAAGCCATCAATAAAGAATTGATCGTCCCCGAAAAATTTGAGTTGGCAATCGCCTCAGCTTTAAGCGATTCAATAGATATATTAAGACTTAAAAACAAGAACCTTAACATTGACATCCTCAATGTAATAGAGCCCAATATATCTGGCAGGGTTGCGATCATAAACCACGATGGCGAAAAGACATTCTACAATGACTTTACTTTGCCGCCCGGTACCCCGGTGATAGGTAAAGCCTCAGACTTGATCGAATTCCCTCATGAACTTAGGGGAGTGGTCGAAACTTTGCTTAGTCGGGTCCTGGTAGTGCAGGATAAACAAGCTGCATTCGATGTCATCCAGGTCATTCCACCATATTATAAAGTGGTTACTCTCCAGGGTGATCTCTTCCTTGGAAAAAGCATAATTTACCTGGGAAAGTCAGGTAACACCAGGAAAATCGGCCAACCCCGGGAAAAACAGGAGATGAAAGCCAAAGTACTTTCTTTGGAAGAGGAAATTCTCGGTTTATTACAGGAACAGCAATCTCTCCTTGTAGATATGGGCAAGCTGAATGCCGAAAAAGGTGATGTTCGAAAAGACCAGGAACGTCTTGAAGAGGAAGTTAACAAAGATCAACTGCTGATAAATAATTTGGAAGTTGAGAAAAGTAAACTCACAGAGCAGGTGAACTGGCATACGACACAAAAACAAAATTCAACTGAAAAGTTAGCTGAACTTCAAAAAAACCTTGCACTCATGAAACAGGAGTCAGAAAAGTTCCAATTTGAAGAGAGGGCGGTCAAAGACCAGATTAAGGAACGTCAGGATCAATTGGTTCTGATACCACTGGATGAATTGCAATCAAATGTCTACCGCTATGAGTCAGATATGGCCATCCTGAAGGCAAAACTGCACAATACGAAGCTCAGCCTGGATGGGGTTAAATCGCAGGTTATGGAGGGCGAAAAGAACCTCTTGGAAATGACTACCAGGTTGGATCAATCAAAAAAGCAATCAAGTGAGATTGAACGTCAGAACCAACAATACCAGGAAGAATTAGCTCAGAAGAACAAGCTTATTACTGAATTACAGTCAAACCGCTCAGGGAACACAGAAGATCAATTCACCGACCTTGAGGGTAAATTGTCTCGCTTGCAATTGACTGAGGCAGACCTTCAAAGGGATTACTTGGTCAAGGAAAGGCAATTTACTCAGGCCTCATTGGACCTGACACTCAAAACGGACAAACTGGAAAATCTCAAGCAGCGCATTGAGGATGACTTTGGCATGGTCGAATTCGACTATATTCAAAATATTGAAGGTTCTACGCCTTTGCCTTTCAAGGATCTGATCATCGAATCCCTTAAACAAAAAGTGACATTGCCGGAAACTCTTGGGGAAGAAATAAAGGACCTGAAAAATCAGCTACGCAGGATAGGATCGATCAACCCGGAAGCTTTGGCAGAGTACGACGAAGTGAAACAACGCTATACATTCCTTGATCAACAGGTCAAGGACCTGGAAAAGGCTTCAACAGATCTGCGCAAGGTAATTGAAGAACTTGACGAGATTATGGCGCGTCAGTTCTTGAGTACCTTCAAATTGGTCAATGAAGAGTTCTCAAAGATGTTCACCCGGCTTTTTAATGGTGGCTCAGCCAGGTTATCCATATCTGATGAATCCCAACCAATTGAAAGTGGCATAGAGATCGAAGCCAAGCTCCCCGGCAGAAGGGAACAGGGGTTGGCTTCCCTGTCTGGCGGTGAAAGAAGTCTCGCAGCTTCAGCCTTGATCTTTGCCCTGCAGAAGGTCTCTCCAACACCGTTTTGTATTTTGGATGAAGTAGATGCCATGCTGGATGAATCGAATGTGGGGCGCTTCTGCGATCTCTTGTTGGAGTTATCTGAAGTTACCCAATTTATCATCATCACCCACAACCGCACCACGGTCCAGGTGGCGGATATCATTTACGGTGTCACCATGGGACGGGATTCCTCCACCCAGGTCCTTTCCTTGCGTCTGGATGAAGTAGACCAGTCATATGTGGAATAAAGACAAGTCAGAACCATCCGTTTTACGGGTGGTTCTGACTTCCTAAAATAAATGATCTGTTCTTACTGCGAATAGACTGATTGGAGCAGTGTCGAGGGCACTTCGGGTGTGGTTGGCACATAATCAAGCCAATTTTCCTCGATCACGATATCTCCCCTCTTGTCTCTTAATGATTTTAACCAGTCGCTGAAGACCCTTTGCCGATAATCGTAAAAGTCATTTGCATTCAATGCGATCTTGCCTTTACCGATCACCTGGATGACATGCCATCCATTAATGGTCTGAACAGGGTCGCTGATCTCGCCTTCTCCTAATGCAAAAGACGCTTCCTCAAATTCTGCAACCATTCTTCCCTTGCCAAACCAGCCCAGGTCGCCGCCTTTTAGACTGCTGCCAGTGTCCAGGGATAATTCGGATGCAATTGCAGCAAATTCTTCACCAGAATTCAAGCGTTCGATGACAGCTAAAGCTTCTTCTTCAGTTGCGACCAGTATGTGCCGTGCCCATACCTGGTCTTCAAAGGGTTGCAGGTCCTTGGTTATTTCATCCAACAACTTTCTTTGCAGAACCTGGTACCTGAAGGTTTCATCAACCGCTTTGGCAGGGAAATTGATCGAACCTAACGTATCAAGGTAATTCTTGAATTCCGATGCAAAACCCTGTGTGGTATAGGGAGTAGGGGTGGGGGTGATGGTCGCTGTGGGTAGGGGTGTGGCAATGTCAGCCGGTTCCGTGCTCTCGCCTTCGGTTGAAGTTTCTGCAGTATCAGGGCTCTCAGTGGCAACTTCGCTTGCTTCAGCTGTCTCTGTTACCCCGCCTTTGGGTGTTGCAGAAGGTTCAGGGGTGGCTGTATACTGTAAAATCTCAAGTTGAGCACTTGAAAGTGTCGGTGTGAAAACCACGGTTGGTGTGATGGTCGGGGTGGGGGTTCCGTTTGGATAGAAATCGAAACCTGCCTGCTTTGCTTCCTGTATCTCAGCTGCTGACACACTAATCCCAAGCCGCTCAGCCTCTTCGTCCATCAGTATTCTTGTGATCATCTGGTCCAGCACAGCGTTCCCAACCGCCTCATTGTCGTAAAGGTCGGTAACAATTGTCTGCGCCTGTGAGAGGAAACTTCCACCATAATCACCAAACATCGAAGAGTATTGCACATACATATATGCCTGGTTGATCATATTCAGGCGATAGTATCTGCCTTCCCTGGCAAAATCACCGGCCTTAATGACTTCTTCACCAACCTGCGCAACAACCTTGTTCGGTTTGACGATGTAGTTATCAACGATCCCGTAGCCCACGAGTGCTACGATAACAGCCAGGATACAAACTGTAATGATTAAGATGATCTTGGTTTGTCTGAGTTCTCTTTCCTTCTTGGCAAGGTGTTTCTTTGTCACCACCTTATTTTGGGGTTCCTTAATGTTTGCCATAGTTAGTCCTTGGGAAGTTAGTTATCTCCCCATGTATCTCCGGCAAACGGAAGTAAGGCAAGATGCCTTGCGTTCTTTACAGCTTTGGCAACTTCACGTTGGTGCCTTGCACAGGTTCCTGTTTGACGTCGGGGACGGATCTTGCCTGAATCATTGACATAGCGGGCCATCAATTCCAGGTTCTTGTAATCAATTTTGATCGATTTATCAGTACAGAATTGGCAAAATTTTGGTTTTGCCACATATCGTCGATTATTTTGATTGTCATGATAATCTGACATGATTTACTCCTTAAATTTTTATAATACTTCATACTTCAATAAGAGAAAATGGTTAATTTATCTCTTCTTGTTTGTCTAGACGGATCAGGTGCTCAGCGATAACTTCAATGGCTTTCTTCTTGTTTCCCTGGTCGTCTATCCACTGGCGGGTTTGTATAAAACCTTCAACATAAACTCGCATCTCAACGCGCAAATCATTTTTTGCTTTCTCTGCCATATCGTCCCAGCAAAGAACTGAAAATGATTCTGTGTGAGAATGAGAAATATTTTCCTGGTCTTTCCATTCCCGGTCGACAATTATTGAAAAAGTCGTTGCTGATTTACCTGAAGGTGCATAACGCATTTCAGCCTCGTTGCCGATAATTCCGATAAGGATGACTTTGTTTAATCCTTGTGGCATCGCTAATCCATTCAGGTATTAATTCAGCTTACTTGGTCAATAAAATGCTGAAGCGGATGATTTGCTCAACATACTTGATGCTTCGTTTTAATTCAAGCGAAGCGGATGGCTCAAGTTTGAATGATGAGTAAACGTAAAATCCTTCACTCAGCTTGCGGATGGGGAATGCAAGCCTTCGCTTTCCCCAGCGTTCGGTCTTGATGATTTCGCCGTTGTTTGTTTTGATCAACTCGTTGACACGTTCGATGGTCGCAACAACTGTGGTCTCATCAAGATCTGGTTGCAAGACATAAATTAATTCATATTCGCGCATATGTGGCTCCTTTCCTTGGGTCTACTCCGATCAAATGTCGTGGACAAAGCCGGAGTGGAAAGTAAACCATGGAATCCATGGTTTAAATTGCCCTATAGTTTATCACATAAAAGAAGAAAAAGGAATGTCAATGTTGATTATTTAGTTTTTCTTATTTCTTTTCTCGATCAAAATGCTGTTTAGGATGGTGCTGACGACACTGACAATCAGGCCGCCCAAAATCGCATCCCAAAAGCTCTCAATGTGGAATCCCAGGGCGAACCAGTTCTCAGCGATCCGTGATGACATAAGCAGCGTCAGTGCATTGATGACCAGGGAAAACAACCCGAATGTCAGTACGATGATCCCGCATGATAAAAATTTCAGGATGGGGCGGATAAGTAAATTGACCAGCCCAAGAATGACCGCGGTCACACCATACACCAGCCAGGCATTTGCGCCTGTGACTTCAATGCCAGGTATTAACCATGCTGCCAGGAATAATGAGGCAGATATGATCAACCATTTAATTATTAATTTCATCTTATCTCCTACTTTCTTGTAATCTTGATTATCAATCAAAAATTCAGTTAATACCCAAGAGAATCTATTGATATATTTAATCCCGGGAATAATTGAAAGTCCAGCAATGAGCTCTTCTGGGACAAGCCGGTTAAACTTAAGTATAAGGAGTTGTCTGATTCTTCACTGCTGTTTTAATCTGGCCATTACCAATGGACCTTCAGGTATGACGCAAATTCTCTTGCCTATATGCCCGATCAAATTCTGCAGGGTTTCTTGAATATCTCTGCATGGGGTCATCATCGCTGAAGTGATCTCTTGGTCGCTCAATCCTTCACTGAACACATGCACTTCGGCATGATGTAGTATTCTTGCCTGTATCTGTACCTGCCAGGCATCGGGTTCCATGAAACCGGGTTTGGAAAGCATGTTAAGAATCCCCTCTGGTGTTTCTGCCTTTTCAAGCAACTTGCTGTATGAACTGTTTGGTGGCAATCCTTCCTCGCACCTGGCCAAAAGCATTATCGCTCCATCTTTTCTCACAATGCCATGTGCAGCGGACAGCCCTTTGACACATTGATATAGGTTTTGATCAAGGGGATACCCGCTGTTGGTTGTGACAGCGATGTCAAAGGGAGTTTCGACCTCTACTTGTGAGGATTTCCTGAGGAATTGGCAACCCGCTTTGTGAGCTTCGATGACATCACCCGCAAACACCCCGCTGATTCTATGCCTTTCGTCCAGGGTTACGTTAACCAGGAAGGTGTTGTCAATCATATTTGCAGCTTCTCGCATTTCCTCCCATATCGGGTTGTCCTCTGTGATATTAAAACGGGCGTTGGGGTGCGCGATCATATGGTAGCTGTGATTGGAATAAACGCTTTCATATCCAGCCAATGCCGGCAGGATGGCTTTGGGTCCTCCGCTGAAGCCGGCAAAAAAATGTGGCTCAATAAATCCGGTTAATATTTTTACGTCTGCTTCCAGCAGGACCTTATTGATGCGTATAGGATTTCCAAAACTGGAAGTCCCTACATTTACCAGCATGGAATTATTAAATGCATCATGTTGGATGCAGCGGTAATTATCAAAAATATTCTTGCCTAATAGCATGCGCATTTCATCGGGGGTTTGTTTGCGATGGGTGCCCAGGGCATTGATGAGGGTGATATTCTGTTTCTGTACGCCGCTATCTTCAAGCTCCTGGATGATCGCCGGCAGGATGCGCCTGTTGGGTGTTGCCCGTGTGATATCACTGTGGGTGATCACAACCCGTGATTGGGCATTGACCAACTTTGCCAGGGGGGCTTTTTGGATTGGATGCCTTATTGCACTGATCAACGCTGATTTTTCGTCATAAATGGGTTTTACTTTTTCGGTCCTCAGGACGGTGGCGTCCTCTGGAACCTGGATATCTAACCCTTCCTTGCCATAAAGCATCTTAATTTTCACGGTATGCCTTCACCCAATTTTTCTTTGATATGAACGATTGTTTTAAATCAGCGGAAATTCTTAGCCTAATTGAATAGGAACTTGCATAGGTGGCTTGATATTAGTGGAGAGTATGAATTTCATGCCCCTGGCAGGACTCGAACCTGCAACCAACAGCTTAGAAGGCTGCTGCTCTATCCATTGAGCTACAGGGGCGCATCGAGAAATTATTATACTACTGTGTAGTGATCCTGTGCCTAGACCGGTCGAATGCCTTTGTAGACTTGTGAAGATGTAAAGGTTCTTAGGATTAAATCGGCAGGTTTTTGGATGATGACAGACAACTCCCCGCAATTCAAAGGCTTGTTGCCATTAGCCAAAAAGATCCTGAACACAGAATCAACCATTGCACCGGATTGACTGACAAAATCGTCCTGTTTTGAGCAATGGTTCAAAAGTATATATTCTATCGCCTCAACTGTCTTGACTTCTGCTGTCTCCATGTCCACGTGATCGATCTTTTCATCATCCTGGATATTTTGTAAAACCTCGGAGTGGTGGGAACACAGGAAACTGCGCATGTATACCATCCAATCCCTGTCGTGGGATTTCCACCAGTCAAAGTCGATCCTGAATTTGGTCTCCAATGTAGGTTTCGTCAATCTAAATCGGCCTTCCATGGCTTACTCCTTTGTTCCTAACTCGTTAAGATGAAAATATTGATCACCTACATGTGAAAACTCTGGTTCAGAAAAAAGAACCTGCAGGATTGGGCTTGGTGGACAGCGCCTTAAGAGGTTCACAGCAGCATACAGTTCGACAAAATGAATATGCCTCTGTGCATTAAGCTTTGACAACTCCTGGACCATTTTAAATACGTCGGATTTTAAGCTCCGCGGCTTGAGTGATCTGGCTTTCCATACCTGGGCCATTTCAGACGGGTCAGGTAATGCAATGGCCATCTGTTCGTGAAAGCCTGCTGTAACCGGTTGTTTGAGTAACGCGATCACGATCTCACCATCGGCCCCGATAAGCACCGTTTTCATCCATTCACGGTTTGAGCGCCGTTTTTGTGCCTGGATATAGATCAAACCGTCTTTTTCTGATTTTTCTATGGTTATGATGCTGCCCGGGATGAGTTCTTTTTCTTCATACCATTCTTTCAAGCCATATACATACCTGAAAGGTCTTACCACCCATGCCGAAATTTCCCGTCCACTATCCTTTTCAATTAACTGGATTTTCACCCGCTCTGTCTCTAGTGCGGATGGAAAGATCGTGTTTGTCTTCGCTATCAATGGAATGGATCCGATCTGCCAATGCGGGTAGATCAGGGGAATGGATAAGGTATTTGGATTCACACCACTCTTTATTTGTTGATTCGGTTCAAGTTCGTCGTCAACGCTTTCCAGGATAACCTCACCAGCTTTAGGTAACTCGATAGGCATGGCCTTGTCGAATTCAAAGTTCAAAAATTCCGGCTTTTCCCTCACATTTAAAGGTTCCTGTCTTTTTAAGAACCAGGAGAAAATCCCGGTGGAACCAACCTCGTCAAATCGATGATCCTTTTTAAGGGCATAATTAATAGAAAACTCGTTGAGGTCGCGATTTTCACCCAGCGCAACATCCATCTGTTTAAGTAGTTCGTGGGGTTCCATTGGACCACCGCTTTGCATATCCAAGATAGCTTCTGCTATATTCAGATGACCCTGGTTAAAATCGATCAACAATGCTTTGGGGAACCATTTATCGCCAACTCTTACAATTTCTTTCTCCCTGTTGAGCTTTTCGACAAGCCTCGCTTCGAGGTGGTTGAAATGTGTCTTAAAGATCTCATCAAGGTCAAATCCCTGGTCGGATCTCTGTTCTATGGATTGGGTGTTTAATTTATGGTCTGCCAGGTCACTGGCAAAAGATAACTTTTTCCCGTTAGCCATCAGAACCGAGATGACAGAAAATTCACCGAATTCCGGGTTTGAACCTTGCCGCTTTTCAATTACCTCGCCGGTCTCCCAGTTCAGGGTGGGGAAGGCGACCAGGTCACCAACTGAGAAACTATCCTTGGGTAAAAAAATCTTCTCCTCTTTGTCTTTGTCTTGAAGAGCTTTTGCTTCCTCTCGCGCTATCCTGGCTTTGATTAATACATCAATGAGATCTGCAACTCTTAAAGGTTTTTCTAGTTCAAATAGGGTGTTGATGATACTGCCAGTATCCTCATCATCAACTGTCAGATTCTCCCAGTATGATTTGTCTGTGACTATTTTCGAAAAACCCATTATCTTTTCCTCTTGCTTTTCACAATAATTCTTAAAATTATACCGTATGATTAGTTTATTGGATTTCAAATATTCATCGGATATTAATAATTGGTTGTGTTTATAATATGGAGTGGATGGATTTGGGAGAAGTTGAACAAAACAAAGGATGAAGTTCAGATGATCAAATACTTGAAGTCAAGAATTACATCTTTCAAACATGCCATTAAGGGGTTGATCTTTGTATTAAGGTCCCAGCAGAATGCCCACTTGCATCTGATTGCCACTGTCATAGTTATTGTATTGAGTTTATGGCTTGAACTCTCACTTGAGAATTGGATATTCCTCCTCCTGGTGATTGGCATGGTATGGATAGCCGAGTTTTTGAACACTGCACTGGAGATAATCGTGGACCTGGCCAGTCCGGACCAGCACCCACTGGCAAAGGTGGGTAAGGATGTTGGTGCGGCAGCCGTCTTGATTGCCGCTATCATTGCACTGGCCATTGGCATGATGATTCTCGGGCCAGCGTTGCTAACGAAGCTGAATATTAATCTTATATGAATATCAATAAGTGGACTATTTTAGTCTACTTTACACAATTAATGCATGATATACTATCAAAATAATATTATTAGGAGGTTTGGATGGTAAAAGAGCCACTCAATGTTACTGACGCAGCGTTTCAAAAGACGGTATTGGAATCAACTTTACCGGTTATTGTAGATTTTTGGGCACCCTGGTGCGGACCCTGCCGGATGGTCGGTCCAATTCTGGAGAAGATCGCAGGTGAATACGCTGAAAAATTGGTCGTCGCCAAAGTAAATACAGATGAAAATCAGCAGTGGGCCACACAATATGGCGTACAGGGCATACCCACAATGCTTTTTATTTCTAACGGTAAGATCGTCCACCGCCAGGTCGGAGCTCTACCTGAGCCGATGCTGCGTGATGTAATTACCCAGTTTATGGATGTTGTCAAAACCAACGATCAGAAATAATCAGCAAATCTTTGTTGTTTATGAGCAGAGGATCGAAGACGACCCTCTGCTTTCTTATTAATCAGATATTCTTTGGATATCAGCACCCAGTGACCTTAACTTGACATCAACCGCCTCATAACCGCGGTCGATTTGCGTGATGTTCCTGATCGTTGATTCACCTTTGGCTGATAGGGCAGCAAGAACCAGTGCCATTCCCGCTCGAATATCAGGACTGTCCAGTTTTTCTCCGTTTAATTTTGTCGGTCCCATGACAATACAACGATGCGGGTCACACAACACGATCTGTGCACCCATCGCCACCAGCTTGTCCGTAAAGAACATCCGGCTGGGGTACATCCAGTCATGGAATAAGATCGAACCTTTGGCTTGCGTGGCTATGACGATGGCAATGCTCATCAGATCGGTTGGGAATGCCGGCCATGGCATGACCGAGATCTCCGGGATCGCATTACCGAGGTCCGGCGAGATGACCAGGGTCTGATTTGCAGGCACAATGAGGTCATCACCATGCGTTTCCAGGATTACACCCAGGCGCTTTAAAACCAGTCTCACCATATCAAGATGCTCTACACCAGCATGTTTGACCGTAATCTCCCCTTTGGTAACCACAGCGGCTCCTACATAGCTGACCACCTCCAGGTAGTCTGGACCAAGTGTATATTCGCCGCCTGAAAGGCTGTCAACACCTTCGATATGCAAGCTGTTGGAACCTATATGTTTGATGTGTGCCCCTAGTTTATTCAAAAAATGACACAGTTCCTGGATGTGGGGTTCGGATGCTGCATTTTTGATCAGGGTGGTACCCTTTGCCATAACTGCAGCCATGATTGTGTTCTCAGTGGCTGTAACGCTGGCTTCATCCAGCAAAATTTCTGTTCCCACAAGGTCAGATGACTTAAAATGGAAGACACCATCAAAATCAACTTCGACCCCCAGTTTTTGCAGGGCAAGGATGTGAGTATCCACCCGTCTTCTTCCGATCACATCACCGCCAGGCGGAGGCAGGTTCAATTCCTTGAACCGCGCCATAACCGGGCCAGCCAGCAGGATCGATGCGCGAATATTTCTGCAAAGGTCCGGGTCAAGCTCTGATGGATAAATATCATCCGCCTGGATCTTCAGGTTGCTTGGTCCGTCGATTTCCTCGATCTTTACACCCAGGCTTAATAAAAGTTTGCGCATAGATATGACATCGGTGATGTTTGGTACATTATGCAATATGATCGGTTCCGCTGTCAGTAGACATCCCGCCAGGATCGGTAACACTGCATTTTTATTCCCGCCAGGTGTGACCTCACCGTGTAATGGTTTTCCACCTTTGATCAAGAATTTCGCCATTTTCACATCTCCTTAATTTGTTAAGTTCCGCTCGCGAGCTGAAATTAATACTGAAATTTCAAAAAATTATCCTTGAATTCCTGTGCCAGCTTCCTCGCCTTCAGGTGGTAATCATCTTGATCTTTCCAGCTTTTGTGTGGGAACAGGATATCATCAGGAACCTGATCAACGTGAGCCGGAACATCCAGTTCAAAAACGTCTTCTTTGATAAATGATCCTTTTAGTAAACTCCCATTTAGGACAGCCTTGATCATTGCCCTCGTGTAGGGGAGGTCTATTCTTTTTCCAACGCCATAAGGTCCACCGATCCAACCGGTATTGAGCAGCCATACTTGAGTACCATGCTCCTTAAGCCTCTTTTCTAATAGATGGGCATAGACAAGTGGATGTAATGGCAGGAAAGGTGCTCCAAAGCAGGGTGAAAATGTTGCTTCAGGTGAAAGTCCCAGTCCTCTCTCTGTTCCTGCCAGCTTGCTGGTGAATCCATTGATGAAATAAAAGAGCGCTTTCTCAATGGACAACTTGGCCAGTGGGGGCAATACACCAAATGCGTCAGCTGTTAGCAGAAAAATATTCTTTGGATGCCCCGCGTAACCTTCGGGAACATAATTCTCTATAAAAGATAACGGATATCCAGCCCTGGTGTTCTCAGTGATCACATTGCTGTCAAAATCAGGGGTTCTGTTGTCAGACAAAGGCACGTTTTCGATGATTGTCCCAAACCGGTGAACTGCCTCCCAAACCAATGGCTCCAGGTCCTTCCTCAACTTGATCGTTTTGGCATAGCAGCCGCCTTCAAAATTAAATATTCCGCTGTCAGACCAGCCATGCTCGTCGTCACCGACTAAATTCCTCGTGGGGTCCGAAGATAGGGTCGTCTTACCGGTTCCACTTAAGCCAAAAAAGAGCGCTACGTCACCATCTTTTCCAACGTTGGCGGAACAATGCAATGGCAGGACGTCTCGATGGGGCATAAGGTAGTTCATCAATGTAAATACCGATTTTTTGATTTCGCCGGCATATAGAGTACCGCCGATCAAAACAATGTGTTGCTTGAAATCCAGGATGATGAAAGGTTTCGCCCGCGTATGATCGATTGCAGGGTCAGCTTCAAACCCGGTTGCAGCGATCACAGTGTAATCTGGTTCTTCATGCGCCCTTTTGTCATTTGCAGTGATGAAAAGACTGTCTGCAAAAAGGTTTTGCCAGGCCAATTCTGTTACCACCCGGACGGATGTCTGGAACTCGGGGTGTGTGCCAACAAGAACATCTTTGACATAAACCGTCTTATCCCTCAAATGAGCAATGGCTTTTCTTCTCAGCGCATTAAAATGATCAACTGGCAATAATTTTGTACCTGCTCCAAGCCATATTTCATCTTCACCATAGTCAACCACATACTTGTCATTTGGCGATCTGCCTGTGTAGGGAGATGTGTTTACAACAAAAGCACCTGATTCAGTAAAGAGTCCCTCGTTGTTTCTCACCGCATGTTCCAACAGGTCAGTTGGAGTTAAGTTGTCAAAAAACAATTGCTCTGCCGAAAAACCTTGCTCTGTCAACCATTTTTGTATCATTCTGTTTGGTCTCTCCTTTAACTTATTTAATTCCATCATACCAATACCAAAGCACGTCCATTGCAGGTTTACCGTTTATTGAATATGATGCGTCGGTTAAACTTAATTGCGGGTAGAAGGATCTGGCTATTACCCCGGAGATCCAACTTCTCGATATGACTGAATTCAATAAAATATTATAAAATAACGTCTGGCGCTCCAGGTCGATATCAGAGATGTGATATGTGTCCCGGGGAGATAATAACATTGAATTCAATGAATTCTCACGTAACATTTCGTCTTCCATAAGCTTTTGGGCAGCGAAAGACATGGAAGGTTGGCCAAATTCGACGTAAATGGGTGTTTCATGTCCATTACTAAGCGGCAGCATGACTTCATCCAGGTATGTTGTTATGGTTTGTAGTAATGACAGGTAGTTATTTTCCAATTCTTGATCATCTAAAGGAATATTCAAATTAATGAGCAACGCATCGCAAGAGTCCAGTATTGTGGACGAGATGCTCTGTATGCTATTTGAATCAAACTCACAGGTGATGAATTGACTGTAGACTTGTCTGATTTTGCCAAGCATATTGAACCAGCTGGACCTTTGAGACTCAGTAAGCCCCACAGAAAGGGATTCTGCTGAATTGCCAAAGTGCTGTGCAGGAGTAAAGAAATCCGTCGCATTGATAATCAGATTTGGCAAACCCAATTTATTCGCTAAATGCGCATAGTTGATATTCTTTTCAGAAAATATATCTTGCCATGGTTTCATTACATTTTCGTAATTTTCTGCTGATAAGTTTAAAGAACCAGATTGATCTTGATATGTAATAATTGTGGGTTCCAGAATTAATGAGATTTCATTTTCGCGGGCAAAAGACGCAATCTGATTAACATCCAGGTACTGTGATGAAATTTCTTGTGAATGGATGTACTGTTGAGAACTTGCTTCATACTGTACATTGTATGAAATGGGAAGTATGACCGTATTTACACCAATTGACTTCAATTTAGTTAAAGTATCTTTGTATAGATACGGATTAATGGGATATGAATAAGGATATAACGAAACGCCTGTTATGAAGTTATCATCTTTTTGAGGAAATTCTGCAGCGATCACTGTGGATGGCAACTCAGGGGACACCCAATAGGGCCACTCAGCTATCTGGACCCCGGTTATTTCCTTCTCATTAATTGGTGAATGCACCAGTTCTTCAAAACTGTCTGGGTTATTCGATAATTCACATTGGTCATTACGGCAAATTCGATATTTTAAGGGACTGTTGGTTGGTAAAGGAGAGTAAAGAGAAAATTCCCAATAATTGTCATATTTATTGACCATTGATAACGGTTCAAACCAATCCTGTGTTCCAAATTGGATCATAATGACATCAGAACCCGGAGTGTTTCCGGGAACTTCTGCCGAGATCAAAATCGGCTCTTGTCCTTCCAGTTGCCAGGTTTCAACTGAATCTACGATCGAGATGTCATGGTCAGGAATTCTGACTTTTCTATACTGTTCTTTATTCTTAAAACCCTTTTCCACGTTCCAATACCCATCTCCCAGGGTGTATACATAATGTATCTCATTGGTTTCATGGAACGTCAAAATTACAGAATACTCATCAGTTTCAACCTTGCGAAGAGTTGGCAATCTGGATGAAATTAAATTCATCCCGTTTCCCAGGTCCTTAAATGTGTTGCCAAGTTGGTAATAATTTCCTGCAATTCTTGGAGCTAAACCGCTTTTATCTGGGGGCGTTTTTAAGATGAACTGAACGCTAACCGGCTTCAACGGATCCAATTCAAGAGAAATGCTTGTGGTCGAGTCTGGAGCGACTGAGACTTGAGACTGTCCGACAGAAAAAGATCCATCGATGGGAAACGTCACGAGCCGGTGTGATCCCACAGGTACATTGATAAGTGAGAATTTTCCAGTATTATCAGTCAGGATGTGAAAACCTGCAACTGCGACAAGTACATCAGGAATGGGAGCGTTTGTCCCTTTTTCCAGAACTGTCCCACTTAACAGCCCTGTTTCACCCTCGAATTTTTCATCCGGCCATGAGTAAACCAGGTCATACACTTGCGTGGGACCATCTACAAGGAACATGCGATACCGGATTTGCTGATTATCCGCATTAGTTTCAGTTTGGTCGATCCCACTGATTTTTGTGTACCGGTAGGTGACATTGGATCCTTCACTTAGAGCTATGACAACATGATAGTGATACGAATCAATGAATTGCATGGTATAGCGGGTTACATTATTGACAAGTCCGCGAATTTCATCCACAACATCCAGCGCCAGGCGTTCTTCTGAATCCAGTGGTGTTAGCAGTTCAGCCACAAATTCAATATTCACCGATTTACCCGCTATATCATCCAGGATCTCTCCTGAATTCTGGATTGGATTAAGCAAAGATCGTGGGATCAGATCACAACCAGAGACCAGGTTAATAATGATAATAAACACTAAGCTGATTTTGAGGGGAATTGTGGAGCGAAATTTTTCTGTTTTCATTCCCGGGTTGATCATGATGCGAGATTAATCGAAAACAGGAATTATTTCTTCCAGGTGATCTGCCAGGCTGCCCAGAACGCCATTGATGAACTTGGAGGAAGTCTCAGATCCATATGTTTTTGCCAGTTCAATTGCTTCATTGATTGCGACTTTAAGGGGTGTCTTTCTGTAAATCGCGACTTCCCATAAAGCGATTCGCAGGATATTCCGATCAATTACAGCCACTTGATCTACAGGCCATTCTTTTGCATATTGAGCAATAAACTCATCCAGCTTCGAATAATATTGCCTTACTCCTTGAACCAGGAGACGGGTAAATTCCACCAGGTCATCATCCAGTTGGTCTTCCTGGCATCTCATTTCCAGTACATTTCCCAGGAGATGATCGGTCTGATCCAGTTCATACAAGACCTTTAATGCGGCATCCCTGCCTTTGGTTCGCGATTTCATATATCAGGCTTCAAACAAGATATCACAGACGTGGATATTTACCGAACCGACTTCCAATCCAACCATTTCGGATATGGCTCGACTGACTTTCTCCTGGATCTCTTTGCTCACAATGCGCACATTTAGTTCGCTTGACAGTACAACATTGATATCGACAAATACTGTGTTGTCTTTCAAGACAACTCTTACGCCTTCATTTTCAGGTTTGGTAACCACCCGTTCATATCTGTTAGGGGAGGGGTATGTATTCTTAACCCCGGGTACATTTAAAGTTGTCAATCGGGCTATGGATACTAATACATCCTGTGCAATAGTTGTATTCCCAAAGTTGTTCTCGTCCATGTTTTCCTTATTTTCTAAGATTATATCCCATTAATTAATACACCCATAAAACGATGCAAATAATTATCTGGCGTAAATGAGCGCAATTAACTCTATTTAATTAATAATTGGCGGGAAAATTACAACGAAATCTCTTGAAAAATAGGGGTGACAGTAAATAAATATTCTGGATCACGTAGCATAATTTAACATTGATTAATACTCATCAGCGTCTTCATCGAGGTCATCCTCATCCTCGTCTATCCACAGTTCATCATTCTCTTCGTCTGATTCCAATTCATCCCAGTCATCAAGTTCATCTTCATCTTCCCAGTCTTCAACAACTGCTTCATCATTGGGTGTATAGGTAATACATCCAGCATCTGGATTGATTTCGATGGCTGCTGCAGTGCAATACTTCTCATCAAGAAACAGGCAATCAAGATAATGGCATCGGATTTTGGGCATAGCTCCTCCTAGATATCTTCTTTCCTCATAATAACAAAAACGCATTTTACCATTAATTTACAATCTTTCATTTTGTCAAGCGTCAGATTTGTTAAGTCCTCAGCCCGGATTACTCCTTCTTGCCTCAAGGACATTTGATAGGTTTTCCAGCTTTGAGAGCAGGCGGCTCAATTGCTCAATCCCACTTACCTCAATAACCAGGTTGATTGTGACCAGGTTTTGATTGACCTTCAGGTCCAGGTCTATTAATCGGATTGATTCATTCGAGATAATTAAGGATATGTCTGACATTAGACCTTGCCGGTCGTAAGCCTTAATGGTCACCTTGACAGGGAATGTATTTTCAATTTTTCCCCATGTCACTTTGATCAATCTTTCTTTTTCATCTACCCTGAGGATGTTCGGACAATCGCTCCTGTGGATCGTGGCACCCCTGCCTCTTGTTATATAGCCAATGATCTCATCACCAGGCATGGGATTACAACAATGGGCGATGCTCGTGGCAATTCCTGTTAACCCCATCACCATGACTGAATCAGTTGATGCCGTTTTGGTTGGTTCAGACGGCAGTAGGTCAAACTCGCTGCTGAGCTTCTCCTTATCAAGGTCAGACAGTTTATTGATCACTCTCCCTATGGATATATCGCCACATCCGATCCCACTGTAAAAATCATCAAGCGTTTTTACATTGAAATCCTCAAGGAGGGGAGCAAGATCAACTTGTTTTAATCCTAATCTCTTGAACTCTTTTTCAAGAAGCAGTTTTCCTTGTGCAAGGTTCATCTCCCTGTCCTGGAGTTTAAACCATTGCTTTATCTTGGACCTGGCACGGTTTGTCTTGACCATTCCGAGATTGGCATTTAACCAATCCCGACTTGGGCCGCCTTGTTTGGCGGTCAGGATTTCGACCTGGTCTCCTGTCTTTAATGTGTAGTCCAGTGTGACCAATTTGCCGTTGATCTTGGCACCGCGGCACCTGTGGCCAATATTGGTGTGCACCTGGTAGGCAAAATCAATAGGTGTCGATCCGGCTGGCAGGTCAACAATATCCCCTTTGGGTGTCAGGATGTAGACCCTGTCCCGAAATACATCGGATTTCATCCCATCCACAAATTCCTGGGCATCGTCAACCTCCTGGCGCCATGTCATCAGGCTTCGGATCAGGCTGACTTTTTGTTCATAAGCTTCAGAAATGAGCGAACTACCTTCTTTGTATCTCCAGTGGGCTGCAATGCCTTGTTCCGCGTTTCGATGCATCTCTTCGGTTCTGATCTGAACTTCCACCGGTTTTCCATCATCAAATATTACAGCTGTGTGCAGCGATTGATAATTGTTGGGCTTTTTTGCCGCTATGTAATCATCAAACTCGCCAGGCAGCGGTCGCCAGTTCATGTGAATTAATCCCAATACCTTGTAGCAGGACTCAACCGTATCAACGATTAACCGCACCCCCCGCAGGTCCCTGACCATTTCAAAGGTCAGATCCTTGCGTAACATTTTTTGATAGATGGAGTAAATATGCTTTGGACGGCCATATATTTTCGCTGAAATTTCAGCTTCTTTTAATATGCTGCCGAATTTTTCGATGATTTTCTTAACTTCATCTTCGCGCTTTTCTCTTGTTAATGCCAGGTTTTCAGCAACTTCTTTGTATTTAACAGGATTTGTATAACGAAACCCCAGGTCTTCCAGTTCCCATTTCATCTGCCAGATACCCAACCGGTTGGCTAATGGGGCAAATATTTCAAGCGTCTCGTGGGCAATTTTCTTTTGGCGGCTTTCTGGAAGGTAGCTCAGCGTGCGCATGTTGTGCAGTCGATCAGCCAATTTGATAAGCACAACCCTTACATCATCTCCCATTGCAAGGAATGTCTTTCTCAGCGTCTCTGCCACTAAAGCGGCTTTTCTACTCCCGGCATACCCGGATTGGCTTTCCAGCGGTATTGACTCGTCCTCGTGTTGGTCTCCCCTAGAAATATTCGGTAGACTGGTAAGCTTGGTTACACCATCGACAAATTTTTCAACAGTTTCACCGAATTCCTGCTTTATATAATCCAGGGTGATTTCGGTGTCCTCAACGACGTCATGCAGCAATCCGGCAGCGATCAATGTTGGAGCAACTTCCAGGTCAGCTAAAATTATCGCCACACTTAAACAGTGGGTGATGTATGGTTGGCCTGACACCCTCAATTGACCCTCGTGTGCCTTTTCAGCAACATGATAGGCTTTTACGATCATTTCGCGATCAAATGCTGAATAATTCTCAGGAATATGTTCAAATAGGGTTTGAAGTTCCATATTGATCAAAACAATAAACTGTTCAGTTGCTGGATAACTCTGGATGGCTCAGAAAATAAAACGGTCTGTAGCCCAAGATCCATTGCTGATCGGATATTATCACGATTATCATCAATAAACAGGAATTCTTCAAGCTTAATATCAACAAGTTCAGCAACCTTCACGAATATTGCGGGATCTGGTTTGGCTAAACCCAATTCGTAGGAGAAAAATAACTTGTCGACTGTCTCTCCCTCAGTTACTTGATATTTCTGATGCAGGATCTCTCTTGCCCCAACCCAGGCGTTGCTCAGGATGTAACAGGGTGTCTCTGATCGTAATTTCTTAAGACATGTTACGAGCTCCAGGTCAACGAAATCATCAGCCCAAAAATCCTGTCTCAATTGACTTAATTCATTTTCTGAAAGGATTAGTAAGTCCCTGACATTTTGCCATACAGCTTTTTCATCAACTTCTCCAATGGTGGAAAGCGCTGCCATCGGGCATTCAAACACGATCTCATCCAGCTTGCCTTCAGCTATGCCAAGCTTTTCTTCCCATAATTGCCGGTGATGCCGCCTGGCAGTGCGCACGATCACACCCCCTACATCAATTAGGATGACAGGCAAATTATCCATTTCTTACTTTAGTTTTTCCATGGAAGAAAAGCTGCGGTGGAGAGTTAATGCGCTCAAAATTTGCTCTTCTTGTGCATTGAGGTTTTTACTTATTAAATGCAGGATCAATTCTCCAATTCCCGGGCCCAGCATAAATCCCTGCCCGCACATACCGGTGGCAAGAATGTATCCATCGATACCATCAACAAGCCCAACGATCGGCGATCCATCGGGTGTCATTGGGTATGTGCCACGCCAGGTTCTCCGTATACGGATGTTTGCCAGTCTGGGCATTATTTCGATTAATCTTCTTGAAGCCTGGATCAAGAAGTCGCTGGTTTCGGTATTTAAATTGCCCCATATCTGGGGGTTGGGTGTCAGGCAGAATATGATCTTTCCTGTGGGATGCTGGTAAAAGTAAAAATTTGATGAACCCGGACCGGGTCTGATATCCACGATCATCGGGTCGAACATATGGGCAACCGGTTCAGTGATGCCAGCTTCATGGGAGTCTGGTTGTATTGGTAGGGGAACGCTTACCAGTGAAGAGATTTTGTTTGCCCAACTGCCTCCGGCGTTAATTAAATACCTGCAGCCGTAACTATCCAGGTCAGTTTCTACGCCAACGATCTTTCTTTGGTCCATGTGGATCTTCTCGAGCTGCTCATTAAAATGGAATGTAGCTCCTTCTTCAACTGCCCGTTTATGGAATGCAAACGATGCCTTTAATGGCGATGCACTGCCATCATCTGGTGAATAGGTTCCTCCCAATAAGTGGTCTGTTTCCAGGTCGGGGATGATCTTTAAGAGCTCATCTCTGTCATACCAGTCAATATTGAGTTTATACGACTTTTGGATTTCTAGCAGGGAAAGGAGTGTGTTCTTCTCCTTCTTTTCATAGGCCACAAATGAATAGCCACCTTTGTGCCATTCAATATCATCTCCGTAAGAATTCTCCCAGGTGGAGAAATGTTGTAAGCTCTTCTGGCACAGGTAAATTTTTGCCGGATCGGAATGAGTAGCCCTGATGCCTCCGATCGCATGTTTGTTGGAGGCTTGCCCCACACTGGCTAATTGGTCAATCACCAGGGTCTTTATGCCGGCTTGCGCGAGAAAGAAAGCCGTTGGAACCCCAATCGAGCCTGCACCGATGATGATCACGTCGTATTGACTATGCTTCTGCATGATCATCCTCGCTTGTTTTATAGCCGCATAACACTGAAACCGGAATTTCCACAAATAGTGGACGAATAGTTGTTGGTGTGATCTCGCTGATCGGCACACCCTCTTGTCTGAATATGGTATTGATGGTCTGCAGGCATGTTTTACCACCGCATGCACCCATGGATAATTTGGTAACCGCCTTTATTTGATTGATATCTCTTACACCTTCACGGATCAACTTGCGAATTTCCCCGGCTGTGATCCGCTCGCAGCGACAGATGTACGTTTCATCATCTATCTTGGAATAATCCTCGTCGGATGCAGAACCGCTGTAAAAAGTATCTATCAGCTTGATGCCTGTGATTAATGTCGCAATATCCGGTTTCGTCTTTACACGAATCAGGACTGTGCCGGGGTAGGCAGGTATCTGTCTGATTTTTACTATCGGTGCTTCACCCAACAAATTACCATCTACATCTGTCAATTTGACAATATTTCCCTCTGAAAAATCCGCTTTGGAGAATTCAAAGGGGATGGTCACTATGGGGTTATCGTGATCTTTTCGAAAATCAACCAGGGTAATTGCCAACCCGGGGCAAATTGCCACGCATCTTTCACAAGCGATGCAATTTTTCTCGTTGATGACACAAAATTCAGGTAGTTTGCGTATATCTTTCTGTTCAACCTGGATCAAGTGGTTGGGACATACATGTGCACATGGATCGCAGGGGATTTCCTGGGTGCAGTGCATGACAGGGAATACATCACCTGGGATTTCACTGCCTCTCTGGTGAACCTGTCCGGGTTTTGATTTTAATATCCCTTCGGTTTTCAGCCACTCATCCGCATTCGCATTGACACTTATCCCCAGGTTCTGAGCAATTTCCAACCCCTTGATCTTACCTGAGAAGATTGCGGCTGATGCTTCAGCAATTTCCATCGCATCTCCAGCAGAGTGGACCGGAATTCCCATTCCTTTGGCCTTGTTGATGAATTCATTTACAGGGTCCAGGCCAACAGCGATGAGTATACAATCACAGGGATAGGTTTTCTCTGTGCCTTGTATGGGCTTGAAATCCCGTGTGACTTCTGCAAGCGTTATCGATTCCACATGATCTTTTCCATTGGCACTGATCACAGTATGTGAGGTGAGGATCGGCACGCCCAGCCTGGCTAATTTGTCTTTGTGAACCTTGTATCCGCCGCATTCAGGCAGAGCTTCTATGAGACCGACAACATTTATTCCAGCTTGTAGCGCATGATAACCGGCAATCAATCCGACATTGCCGCCGCCTACGATAAATAATTGGGAGGAAGGTCTGACCAGGTCGCGGTTGACCAGGGTTTGGAATGCGCCGGCACCAAAAACACCTGGCAGTGTATTCCCGGCAAATGCCAGGCTTTTTTCTCTTGCTCCTGTCGCCACCAGTAATTCCTCTGGATAAACCAATTTGTAATCTGTTTGGTTCTGCCAGATGCCAATTGATTTATCTTCATAAACAGCGACAGCAGTGGCATTGGTCCAGACTTCTACGCTGGGAAGTTTTGTGATTTCCTTTTCCAGAATTTCAGCGATGTCAATGCCTCTTGTTCCAGCATACACGGTATCATACGAACCAAAAAATCGATGCGTCTGTAAAACAAGTTTTCCTCCCAGTTTATGTTTATCATCGATCAATAGAACTGACAGGTTAAGTTTCCCCAGCTCAACGGCTGCTGACAAACCTGCTGGACCTCCGCCAATGATCAGTACCTGTTTCTTGATCGCAGGTGGATGATAATTTTGGGAACGACCATGTGTCATTACTGTTGGCAATTCTGGCAGACCTTCTGATGGAAGAACCTGTGAATTTGATTTGACAAATGTCATACAGGCTTTAACTGGAAGGCCATCCAGTATGACCATGCATTGAGAGCATTGACCATTGGCACAGAAAATTCCCAAAGCTGCATTATCCTTGGGGTGATGCCCAAAAATATCTATGCCGTTGGCAATTAAGGCTGAGGCTATGGTTTCCCCTGGGTACGATTCAATAACCTTGTCCTTCCAGTAAAATTGTAAAGTTTCTTTTCTTTCGATCTTCAGAATGGAATGGGTTTCAATACGATTTTGTACCATTAATGCGCTTTTCCTGGTTCAATGTTATTGTAATAATACTACTAGAATTAACCAAAAATATCCAGATAGCGTTTATCTAATTCGTCATTAGCCAGGTGGGAATACCTTTGAGTGACAGCGATATTTTTGTGGCGTGCCAATTCTTGCGCTAATTTCAGATTTCCGGATGCTAATAGGACGGTAGTCACAAAGTAATGCCGGAATGAATGAGGTGTGATCGTGCCGACCGCTTCTTTTCCCAGGCACTCAAGCGTTCGATCCGCGATGATTTGGCGGCCGGTCGTTGTTGATATTGGTTTGATGTTTTTTCCCGCTGATCGATCGTGACGGGCAAAAATTGGCAGGGACTGAAGCGACTTGCCGCTTGCGCCATCAGCCTGCGACCTTAAGGAAAGGTAATCTTTAATCGCCCGGATGGAACGACTCGAAAAACGGATGATCGCCTGGCGGTTGCCTTTGCCAATAATTGCCGCCCGCAACTCATTCCAATCAATATCCCCACGCCTCAGCTGGCAAGCCTCATGAACTCTCAACCCGGTATCAGCCAAAGTCAGAATGAAAGCTCTGTCCCTGTAGTCGATCAATTGGTTTTGCATATCGTTTGTATCATTTAGCGATAAACTTTGCGCATAGCTTATTACTTTCTCGATTTCATCGCGGGGAAATTGTGGCAACCTGATGCCTGGTTTTCTTGATCTTTGCTTTATGAGAAGTCTGATCCTGGGCAGGTTGATCGGTAGGATGTTTTCTCCAGCAATATACTCAAAAAGGCCAACCGACGCAGTAAGATAGCATTGTTCGCTGGAAGGCGAGTAATCCTTAAGCTCAGTCGCGATCCATGAAATTGAATCCTCTCTTAATTCTGAGATGTCTTCAATGTCTGGGTCTATCTCATTATCCTTCAGGACCCTTTTTGCTAATGTCATGGCATTCGAATATGTTCGGAATGTATTCTGACTTCTACTTAACTTCACTGAGTCAAGATACCGGTCAACGACTTGAGAAATCGTAAGTTTTTTATCCATGCAGCAATTATAAGGTAATAATCACATAAATTCTCTTCGCATAGCTGTACTTGTTTGTATCCTGAGAAGGACTTCCGGTATATTTTCTGCCATACTGTCTATGCAGTAAATTAAGCTTTAAAATATTCTTTTATAGTGAAAAATTTTCGAGATTTTCCAACGGTCATGAGGTTTTCATTTGGCACTTCCAAACTAATTAATTGGTTATGATAATGATACTTATCGTAACCTAATAAAAATTTTCAGGATTTGTACACCCACCCATCTAATAATCTTTATTCTGAATGGTTTGATTTTTTAATCAATATGAATTATGTAAAATTGATTTACGATTTTGAGCGATGCTTCAGTTTAGCCATAAGTACTTGGTGCGCCCCCTTCCATGGCTTGTCATGCTTTATGGATGGCTTTATGCGTAAATCATTGCAGATCCTGGATAATTCTGAATTTATCCTTGTAATTTGGCCGCGGTTTCCACAAATCAGTTCAGGATAATACTGGTCAATGAAGCCCTCAACCCATGTCCATTCTTCTTTAAATTGGTCTGCTTTGACCCAGTAATTTCTTTCCTCCCAGGCTTTGAGAGTTTGCTTGATCAAAAGCTGAATTCTTTCTAATGATAAGTAGATCAAAGCTAAAATATCTTCCCCTTCGTGAATATTATCTTTTATTGGTTCATACTCTTGCAGGCAGGTTGCTATGATCTTGAGCAGTTGTTTTCGTTCAGCCAAAGGTGAGGTCCTGTTTGTTATTGTTGACATTCTTACTCCGTTAAATCAATAGATATCTAAATAACACCGTTAACATA
>CAYSZB010000027.1:0-10207 GCA_964435475.1 uncultured Anaerolineaceae bacterium
ACCTTCAGGAGGTTAATGATGAAAAAGAATTTTGGTATCGTCCTGGCGATCGCCCTTGGGCTGTCTGCCTTGTTGCTCACAGTTGCCTTCCAGGCGGGTTGGGTAAGAGCCAGCCAATCCCTGGAGGAGCGCAGCGGCGCACCCACCTTCGTTTCCTACCAGGGGCGGGTGTGGAATGGGACCACTCCTTACGATGACTATGGCTACTTTAAATTCGCCATCGTAAATAGTGTCAACACGATCGTGTGGTCCAATGATGGGTCAACATCTGAACCTGTGATGGCGGTTGAATTGCTGGTAAACAATGGGTTTTTCAGCATTAACCTGGGGGATATAGACGTGGGGGGTATGATGCAACCTATCCTGGCAACAACTTTTACTGACCCGAACACCCGCCTGCGGGTCTGGTTCAGCCCGGATGGTGTGGGGGCTTTTACTCAATTGCCTGACCAGAAGATCGCCGCGGTGCCCTACGCCCTGCAAGCACAATATGCCAGTGATGCTGACAAGCTGGATAACAAGCATGGCAGCGCTTACCAACTGCGGGTAAGCGTGGTCTGCCCGGAGAATTATGCCTTCCAGGAGATTGACGAATGGGGTGATGGCGTGTGTGTACCCGTCGAGCACCGCCCACCCTACAGCCTGACCCCAATAGGCGATTCGGGTGACGATAGCTTTCAGCCTTCGATCGCCATCGGGGTGGATGGGCTGCCGCTGATCAGTTTTTTCAGGGGTTCGGATGCAACCCATGGCGGGCTGCATGTGATGCATTGCAGAACCCTGGACTGCACTCTTTATGATATTTTCAAAATTGACACCGATTCGGATTACGTCGGGCTGCTAAGTACCATTGTCATCGGGCAGGATGGCCTGGGCTTAATCGCTTATGCGGACGTGACCAATAATCAATTGAGGGTCGCCCATTGTGCAAATGTCTCTTGTTCGGAGGCTGATAGGATAAGTATTGTTTATTCCGGGGCTGGTGGATACTCACTGTACAACCTTTCTGCAGCCATCGGTGTAGATGGATACCCATTGATCGGGTTTTTAGTTGTTAAGTCAGCTGCGAATGATCTATTGTATGTCGCTCATTGTAATGATGTTTCTTGCACGAGTCTTTCGACACCTGTGCAGATATATGCCGCTGATTCAATTGCCTATGAAATTTCGCTGACCATCGGCGCAGATGGGATTGGGCTGCTCTCTTTTCATAATAACACGACCGGCGATCTGCGCACAGCGCATTGTGGCAATGTCGCCTGCACTGCAATGACCGGGATGAGCATCGCCAGTCCAAATGAGGGGGTAGACAACTCCATCACCCGTGGTAATGATGGCCTGGGACTGATCGCTTATTACAGTGAAAGCGCCAGTGCCTTGAAAGTGGCGCATTGTAACAACATCATCTGTAATTCAGCCACTTCGGTCATTATTGATACTATTGCCGGAGGTATTGCGGGCAACTGGCCTGCCATCACCATCGGCTCGGATGGGTTGGGATTCATCGTTTATGACGCATTTGATGGTTCAGACCAGATCCTCAAGGTGGCACACTGCATTGATGTCACCTGCTCAGGCGCAGTTACCTATGTGATCGATAAAATGGTGAAAACATCCAACGCCGGGATCCCTTCTGTCACCATTGGCACCGATGGCATGCCGATCATTGCCTATTATGATGGGTACTCAACCGACCTTAAGGTGATGCATTGTTCCAATAATTTCTGCCTGCCCTATGTCAGGAGCCACTGATGAAAAAAAATATCATTGCCTTGTTGATCATTTTATTCCTGGTGGGCTCCGCCCTGGCATTTGTCGGGGTTGTTAAAGCTCAGGAACGAGCTTTCACCCTGCCCTGGTCGGTGATCGGCTCGGGAGGGATGGGGGGCACGGCGGGTGGCTACACCATTCATTCCACCCTGGGGCAGCCGGTGGCGGGCGCGGTGGTTGGTGGAACCTATCACCTGACATCGGGATTCTGGACAGAGGTGTTTGAAAGCGTGGTGGAGTTATTCAACTACCTGCCACTGATATTGCGGTAGGGTGCGTTCCGGGGTCGTTTGCGTCCTGACCCGAAGGGTCATGGATGAACGCACCAAATAATTATCGTAATGATGGGGTGCGATCACAAGCTGATCGCACCCTACTTGTTGGACGGATGTTTTTGAGTTCATCGAGGAGTTTTTCAACTAACTGCCGCTGGTTTTGCGGAAGGTTGAGTGAGCTTCACCTTCAGTTGGTGGGGTGAAGATTGGTAATCATTCGCCAGGATACAACAAGTAGATAACAATTAAGATACCAGACCCCGAAGCCCAATTAATACCAGTATCAGTTGGGTTTCGGGCAATTAAGGCAATTCTCACAATATTTTGCATTTGCCAGCAGCCAATTCATTCACCCTCAACCCAATCTACCAAACACCAATAAAAATAGAACAACTTACCGCTTAATAAGCGGTAGAAAAGTTTGATCTAATTTATAAGCGATCAGCAGGTCATGGTTGAGCATATCGTAATGGCTGATGCGCGGCATGCCACTGGGAGAGAGCGCAATGGACGGGCTCCACACGACGTTATTATCGGTATACAAGACCTGCAAAGTCCAGCTTGTTCCCACCCGGGTAATATAATTCAACTGGAAGGGGGTGGTCCAGGCAAAGGAAGCCACATGAGGGCGCCCCTTGTTATCCAAAGCAAATGAGAACTCCTCCTCACCATTTGGGTCGATGATCTCCTCGGGGTTCCAGATGCAGGTGTAAAAGGGAGGACCATTACAGACTGTACCCCGGCTGCGGAAAGCCAGGATGGAACCCATTGGTTTTAAGTAGACTACCATTACCTTGCCATTATCATCCACGGCAATATTGACTTTCCAACCTTCACCGATCAACTCAATAATTGGCATGTCAATGATATTCTTTGTCCAGTGGTAAAGGGTGCCGCTTTCGAAATAAGCGATGGAAGGCCTGTTGCCGGGACCCAATGCCAGTGACACCTGGGATCCCGATGCCGTGTCATCAACGATCAGGTTCCTCGACCAACTGGCGCCTGTCCAGTAGGTGTACCACAGGTCATTCCCTTTGTAATAGGCAAAGTGCGGGTACCCGTTTGAATCCAGGTCCATGCCAAAAAGCTGGTCGGAGTATAAAGCGCCATCCACCCCGCTATCCGCGATTGATGGTGCCGGCCAGTATGTTCCATTGAATTTGCGGTACTTAATATCGCCATTATCCCAATACCCTACTGTTGGGTAATTGTTTGCATTAAGCTTGAGGATCGAAAAACGCCCCACGGTTCCTGTGAAAGTTATTTGTTCTGAGGTAAGTGGACCGCCATTGATGGAATATTTCAGGTATCTCAAAGAATCAGCTGTATCGTCATAATAGCTGATATGCATCAGCCCGAGCGTATCCACCGCAATTGATGAACTGTAGCCAACTTCATGACCCATGACCACCTGGTAGGGTGGCTGCCAACCATCACGGGTTTTGTTAATAAAAATCAGAGCCCCGGTGTTGAGGTTTTGATGCAGCACCTTGGCTGTGGCACCGATCACGGCCAAAGAAACCGAGGTGCCTGCGCCTGCATCAGCGTCGAGTGTCTCGACCGCGCTCCAACTATTCGCTCCGTTGCGGTAGCTGTGTTTTAAACCTTCCTCCTTCCAGGAGATGCGTGCCTTGCGCGTGTCACCAATGGTATCGTAAGCCAGTGAGATATAAGTCGGGGTGGCTTCTCCAAGTAGTTCACGCACATAACTTGACCCGTTATAGTAATAGAACCCCACATCATAAGCCAGCATTGGGTCATGAACTGACATGGCGATCGCCGGGTATTGCGTGATCGGGTCGATGGCGATGGAATTGTATTCACCGATCTGGCATGATGTGTAATCTGGATCCAGGCAATTGGTTACCGCGACATCACGATGCCAGACATTGCTGCCATCACGCCAGTCATAATTAATACTTCCATCTCCTGTTGACCCCAGCCAATAGTAACTGACATGCACCGTATTGGGTAAAACCCCGGTATTGATGGCTAATGAAAACCAGTTGTTGTGGTCTACTTCATAGGCTAAGTCGACGACCTCTTTAAGCCAAACCTGGCTTCCTGAGTCAAAATATGTGTAGTATAGCTTGGTGTCAACCTCGTTAAAATAGATGATCTTTGGATCTCCAAAGCTATCGGTTGCTATGTCTGAATAAGGGCTTTGAATGCCAGTGGCCACAGTCATTTTCACCCAGCTCCCTGATTCATTCGTGGCATACCTGATCCTGTGGTTGACCCGATCGTAATAGCTGATGTGGGCTTTCCCGCTGCTGTCCAATGCCAGGGCTGCCGCACTGCCCACGCCCCAAGTATTGTCCACGGTTTGAATGACCCAACTGGTACCGTTATAGTGGGCATAGTACAGGTGATCCCCGCCATAGGCAATGCAGGCATAACCGTCCGCATCCAGTCTCAGGCTGTGCTGGGAGGGCTCAATGATATCTACCTGGGAGTCTGCGCGGTCTGCACGCCAGCCTTCAGCAATGGGTAAATCGGGTGTGACGGGTGCTATTCTATCTGGTGGGATCTGCGCATCTGCGATGGTTGGCGTAAAAAGTAAGACTGAAATCAAGATGATGTAAGTCAAATGTTTGAAGGAAATAACTGAATGAGTCATTGCAGTACCTCCGAACCCAATTGCCAGTGGTGAGTGAATTGACTTTAATATTATACATCCTGCATGGAAAAATATCACAAGATCCGGTGGCGCAGCTATCAATCCACACTTCGTGCCATCCTTACCAGGAAACTCAATGGGACGCAGGTCAACCAGGGACCGCACCCCTACCAAATCAGCAACTTTCCCCTGCTTGATTCTTTGCTTAAATCATGTATACTCATCATAGATCAAGTGTCAAGGCTTAGCCATTCTTCAGCGCTTCGTCACGAATAAGCCTGTTTTGTCTTCTTTACTGCCAAGGAGGTAGAAATGCCAGGCAATAACATGAAAATCCGCTTATTTATCTCGCTGTTGGTCTGTTTGATATCCTTCAGCAAATTTCCCCAAGCTTCGGCAGAGCCTTCACGCGCCACATACACAGTTATTAACACCAATAACATGGGTACGGGCTCCCTGCGCCAGGCGATCGAAGATTCCAACAGCCACACAGGGGCAGATACGATCGTCTTCAATATTCCTGCAGGTTTATCAAGCCCCAGAGACGAATACTACATTGCCATATTGGATGGCTTTGAATTGACCGACCCGGCCGGGGTAACGATCGATGCCACCACCCAGCCTGAGCAATATGCTGATGACATCCCCGAGATATGGATCGCAAAAAGTGCTTCCCCTGATGAACCTGTCTTCACAATCTCAACAGCCAGCCGGGGAAACATTATCAAAGGATTTGTGATTTCAGGTGGGAGCGGTGGAGCGAATACCATTGTTATTGATAGCAGTTACAACCAGATCCTGGATAATGCCATCACCAGCCTGGGCGGGGGCGACGGAATTGTCCTGAACCCTTCTGCAGGTTTTAATAGCATTGAATACAACTACATATATGGGCATACCCTCAACGGAATCCACCTGGTGAGTTCCAATGATAATGTTATATCCCGTAATGTTATCGGCCTCACCCCAAGTTGGTTCCCTGTTTTAAGGCCGAATGGGCACCATGGCATCCTTTGTGCCGTGTGCAATAACAACCAGATTGTAAATAACACGATCAGCGGCAACACGATGAAGGGGATCGCTTTATCCACTGCCGGTAGTAACACTATAAGCGGCAATGTGATCGGGCTGAGCAAAGATGGTTTGACCGACCAGGGTAACGGACAGCATGGCATAGAGTTGGGAGACAACTGTGTCGGGAACAATGTTTTTGGGAACTGGGTCTCTGGAAACGGCG
This sequence comes from uncultured Anaerolineaceae bacterium, assembly GCA_964435475.1. GTDB lineage: Bacteria > Chloroflexota > Anaerolineae > Anaerolineales > Anaerolineaceae > CAYSZB01. Next base: position 5,903 of record CAYSZB010000027.1, read on the forward strand.
AGGATGGCATTCACCTGGAAGGATCATCGGAGATCAACAACACCACCAACAACCATATCGAGCTGAACGCGGTGGGTTATGCATTCGACGGCAGCTTTATACCCAATGCTCAACACGGCATTGGCATTTATTATGGTTCGCGTGGCAACTATGTGGGCAAATTTGGCGATGCCACCCGCGGCAACATCATCGGTGGCAATGGTTGGAGCGGGGTGGTGATTGTGGACTCATCCAAGGGCGTCAATTACCTGTATGGCAATAAGATCCTCTACAACCAGTATTATGGGGTTAATGTTGTCAACAGCCCGGACAATTACATCGGGTTCAATACCATCGGCCGCAATGGCGTGCATGGTACGCATGCCGGCGTACGAATCGAGGGAGGGACAGCGCTGCGTAACGCCATCACCACCAACAGCATCTATTTCAACACCGGGCTGGGGATCGAGCTTGTCGCCGGTGGTAATGCCATGCTGCCTGAACCGGTTCTCTACTCGGCAACCTGCAATTCGGTAAGCGGCACGACCTGCGCCGGGTGCACCGTGCAGATCTATTCCGACCGCGAATATGAGGGCGAGTTCTATGAGGATGAAACGGTAGCAGATGGAGATGGTAATTTTAGCTACTCGAACCCGCTGATCTCGTTCCATGGACCCAACATAACTGCCATTGCCTTTTCGGGCAGCAACACCAGCCCGTTCGCCCTGCCCTGGGTGGGTGCCTGCCAACGGTATTATCTGCCGATGATCTTTAAGTAGGCTGAAAGCCAAGACGTTAAAATCAGACCGGTTGGCAATAGCTACATGTGCCTGGCCTACTGTCTGTCTTCGGGGGTCACAACGCGCACACGGTCCCACAGGGATGTTATGCAACCAGGAGAACGGTGCAAAGGGAGTTTCCAACCTCACCCCAACCCTCTCCACCCATTGGAGAGGGCTTTAAACATGAGACCTGGTGGTCAAAAGCCGCACACGGTCCCACAGGGATGTTATGCAACCAGGAGAACGGTGCAAAGGGAGTTTCCAACCTCACCCCAACCCTCTCCACCCATTGGAGAGGGCTTTAAACATGAGACCTGGTGGTCAAAAGCCACACACGGTCCCACAGGGATGCTACGCAACCAGACCAATGTTGGGTTTCGGAGACATGATCTTTAGCCACATGTCAATGCATTGTTTTATTGTTGGTTTCCACTCCTCATCCCGCCAAAAGAGTGCGGGACTTACCTAACCTACCAAACTGCGAGAAATGACCATAACTTCGATATAATTACCTCCAGGATCAAACGACAAGTCGGAGGGAATGTCATGCCAGTCAATTTTGTCCAGGTCAAGCAAGCCCTGGCAGCTTACACGCAACAGGTCAAGACCCACACGGATCAACAGTCCAGCCTGGAAAATGAGCTGTGGCAGGTCTTTGAATCCTCGTCGACGCAGGTGGACAAACTGCGTGCTGACATCCACCATGCCGCGGAACGGGCAAGACGATTGTGGTGTGCCTGCCCGACGGACGAACCCCTGCTGACGCATCGCCCGTGCCCCAGCCTGCCCACGAACTACACCATCATGGCGGCGGACGGCTCGCAGATCCAGCCCAGCCGGCATAAAGCGCTGCCTTACTGCGTGGTCAACGTGGGGGTGATCACCGCGCGGATGGGCAGCAGTGAAGCGCCCGACACGCACATGCACAGCCGCCTGGTGGATTACGGTGAGCTGTTCGAGGACGGCATGCTGGTCAACGAGGACATGGTGTCACTGTGGCGCGACCACGCCGAGCGGCTGGCACTGCTGGAGCACGCCGCCGACCTGCAGGGTCCGACCATCGCACTGACCGACGGGCTGTTGGGGCTTTACATGGGCTCGCGCACCAACCAGCAGATCCCGCCACTTGCCAATGAGATCTATGCCGCCTACAAAGCACTCGCCGAGCAGGGGGTGATGTGCGCCGGCTACATCGACAAGCCGGGCTCGGACCTTTTGGGGCGCATGTTCAGCCTTTTAGCGCTGCCGGAGAACGAAAGAGCCGGTTATGACAGCAAGACGCGCTATTTCAAGGGCATATCGGACGCTGCGCTGCTGCAAAACGTGCTGACGGAACCGGGGGAGCGTTCGGCGATCTTCGAGGTGATCTCCACCCAGGACCGCAAGAGCGAAAACGACCTGGCGGTGCACTTTTTCTACCTCAACATCGGCGTAAAGGGTGCGCCTTACCTGGTCAAGGTGGAGATACCGGGCTGGATGGTGCGTTTTGAGGAGCGTATCAACCTGCTGCATGCCGCCATCCTGCGCGAAACACAGGTTCTGGACCTGCACCCCTACCCCTACATCCTGCACCGTGCGCACGAGCTGGCGGTGATCCAACTGAACGAGCACGAAGAGGTCGAGCGCCTGCTGATGGAAGCATACAGTGTTGAGGGCATCCCGCTGGGGATGCAGTCCAACAAACAAGCCAACAAAATGATCACCGGGAGGGAAAGACCTGATGAATGAAAGCAAGATCACGATAGGCAAGCTGCTGCGCGCGGATAACGCTCAGTTCGTGGCGGGCTGCCGCGTTTCCGAGCTGGAAGCGCCCGCCTTTGGCGCACTGGTGCGCGTGGAACTGAACGAGAAGATCGATGTTTACGGCCTGATCGCCAACATCAGCATCGCCGATGACGGCCTGGTGCGGCAGCTGGTCTCGGGGGTCAGCCTGCCGGCGGAATATGGCGCCGACAACCGCTACAACCGCAATTTACCGGTGGAGATCAGCGTGCTGACCGTCGGTTACCGTGAGGAACTGGCGATCTACCACCTGCTGCCACCGCGCCCGCCGCTTTCGCTGGATACGATCTACCTGTGTTCGCCGGCGGAACTGGTGCGCTTCACCTCCAGCGGGCGCTTTGGCTACTTCCGGCACATCCTGCGGGCGTTCACCCTGCCGGTCGGTGAGCTTTTGGCGGCGCACCTCAAGCAGGCGCAGGCCGCACACGTGGCAGGCGGCAACGCGCAGTGGTTCGGGGAGGCGGCGCGTGAACTGATCACCCTGCTGCGTGATGACCACACCACGCTGACCAACGTCCTGGGGGCGCTGGCCAACATTGACCCGGACTGGGCGGCATAGGGAGGGAGAAAATGAGCGATATGATGCAAAATTACACGGACGATCACGATCAACACAGCATCGGCTACGTGGTGGGCGGCGGGCTGCAGGAGAACCTGAGCGTGCGCCTGACCATCCCCGCCCAGCAGGTGCAGGAAGGGGCTTTCGTGGTGATGGAGAGCGGCAACCTGCGCTTTTACGGGCTGGTGACCGACATGCTGCTGGGCGCCACCGACCCGCGCTTTGCCGATGAGCAGAGCGAAAACCGCCTGCCGCCCATGCTGGCGAGCCTGCTGCACGGGCAGACGCTTTTCACCAACCTTTCGGTGCTTTCCACATTGATGCTGGACATGGGTCCCGAGCCCGGTTCCGCAGGCTATGATGAATGGCGCAAGGCACACCCTGAAGATGCACGCCCCATCCCTGTGAAGACCATCCCCCAGCACCACACCGAGGTCAAACTGGCATCGGCGGGGGACATTGCCGAAATATTCGGCGAGGAAAATGGCAAGGAACTGTTCCGCATCGGCACGACCCGCGAACAGGGGCACCCGGTGGCGCTCGACCTGGACAAGTTCGTGCAGCGCTCGTCGGGCATTTTTGGCGCCACCGGCACAGGCAAGAGCTTTTTGACGCGTGTCATCCTGGCGGGGCTGATCCATGCCGACCATGCATCGACGCTGATCTTTGACATGCACAACGAATACGGCCCGGACGATATCTCGTCCGACACCGGATTGGCAGTGCCCGGGCTGAAGGCCAAGTTTCCCGGCAAGGTCAGGCTGGTGGGGCTGGGTGCAGGCACCAGTTTTCGCGATGTAAACCCCGACTACACCCTGGAGATTTCTGAAGGGGACATCCGCAGCGAGGATATCCTGATGCTGACCGGCGAGATGGCCCTGCGCGACACCACCGCCACAACCCTGGCAGGGCTGGAGCGTGACTTTGGCGAGCGGCGCTGGTTCACGGAATTCAAAGCCATGCGCAGCGGGGCAATGGTGGAAGACCCCGAGACGGGCAAGAAGGTGCCGGCGGCGGACAGTGTGGCAGCCTGGGCCAACCAGGCGGGCATCAACGTGGCGGCGGCGGAGGGGCTGCACAGCAAGCTGGGGCGGCTGTTCGACAAGCCCTATATCGTGGAAAACCCGGCCAAAGACACGCTGAGCGAGATCATCCTCAACCTGGACGCCGGCAAGCACGTCATCCTGTCGTTCGGCAAGTACA
>CAYSZB010000027.1:10307-20910 GCA_964435475.1 uncultured Anaerolineaceae bacterium
ATCATCCTCAACCTGGACGCCGGCAAGCACGTCATCCTGTCGTTCGGCAAGTACAACAGCGACCTGGACTACCTTTTGGTGACCAACCTGATCACGCGGCGCATCCGCGAAGCCTGGGAGAAAAAGACCAACGAGTTCCGCAGTGAGAAAAAGAAGGAACCGCGCCCGCTGGTGGTGGTGGTGGAGGAGGCGCACAAACTGCTCAACCGCGAGATGGCGTCGCAGACCACCTTCAGCACCATCGCCCGTGAAATGCGCAAGTATTACGTGACCCTGCTGATCATCGACCAGCGCCCATCGCAGATCTATGATGAGGTGATGTCACAGCTGGGCACACGCATCTCGGGCTGGCTGGGCGACGAGGACGACATCAGCGCGGTGCTCTCCGGGCTGGCAGGCAGGCAGGCGCTGAGGGGCATGCTGGCGCATTTGCAGCCCAAGGAAGAGGTGCTGATGCTGGGCTGGGGTGTGGCGATGCCCATCCCGATCCGTTCAAGGCGCTATGATGCCGAGTTCTGGAAGGAAGTGCTGAAGGATAAGGCCGAATTGAAGGATTATAACGAAGACCAGAATAACGCCGAAATGGGGTTTGAGGAATGATCCCGATCACGCTCAGCCTGGCAGGCTTTTTATCCTACCGCCAGCCGCAGACGCTGGACTTCACACAGTTCGAGCTGGCTTGCATCTCCGGCTCGAACGGTGCCGGCAAGTCTTCGCTGCTGGACGCGATCACCTGGGTGCTGTTCGGGCAAGCCAGAAAGCGCGATGACTCGCTGATCAACGCCGCCTGTGAAAAAGCCGAAGTGACACTCGATTTTGCGTATGAGGACCAGGTCTACCGCGTGCACCGCAGCATCACCAGGGGCAAAGGCAGCCAGGTGGACTTCTTTATCGAAAAGGGGCTCAAAGCCGATGGCTCGAGTGAGTGGAAGGCATTGAGCGAACGCACCCTCAGGGAAACCGAAGCGCTCATCCAGCGCACTTTGAGGCTGGACTATGAAACTTTCACCAATGCCTCGTTCTTTTTGCAGGGCAAGGCGGACATGTTCGCCCAGCAGAAAGCCTCGGACCGCAAGCGCATTTTGGCGAGCATTTTGGGGCTGGATGTGTGGGAGGAGTACCGCAAGCGAGCCAACCTGGAACGCGGCAAACAGGAAACAGAACTGGGCTTGATCGATGACCGCCTGAAAACGATCTTGGCCGAGTTGGGTGAGGAGGATGCCCGGCGGCAGAGGCTGGCCGAGGTGGAGAGGGAGCTGAAGGTGCTGACCACCAACCGCGACCAGCAGTCCAAACTGGTTGATGAAGCCAAAAAGCTGCAGGCATCTTTGAAGGGCAGGCGGGACATGCTGGCGACGCTGCGGGAGCAGCTGGGTAGCTCTGTGCAAAAGCGCGACCACGACCTGGCGCTGTTGGGGTCACGGCAGGAGGAGATGGCAGGCTACCAGTCCCTGCTGGATCGGGCGGGGGAGATCGAACAGGCCCATGGCGAGTGGCAGGCGCTGCGCAAGGAGCTGGAAGCGCTGGACGGGGTGGCAACAAAGTTCAGGGCTTACCAGGACCGCCAGCAGGAGCCACTGCGCCAGATCGCAGCGGAACGGGCACGCCTGGAGCAGGAGGTCAGCGGGCTGGAAAGCAACCTGGCAACCTTGCAAGCCAACGAAAGCCTGCTGCCCGCTTTGGAAAGCCAGCTGGAGGCAAGCGAAGCGAAGGTGGATGCGTGCCATCAACAATTGGCAGAAAAAAGCACCCTGGAGGACGAGATCGCCAGGTTGAACCAGGAACGGGCGGATGCCCGGGCGGAGAACCCAAGGCTGAAAGGTGAGATGGAGGAACTGCGGGCGCGCCTTGATGCGTTGGAAAAGGCAACCGAACCCGCCTGCCCGGTCTGCAAGCAGCCGCTTTCGGAAAAAGACCGCCAGGCGATGATCAAGGAACTGTATGATGAGGGCAACGACCGCAAAGCAAAATACCGGGCAAACGAAGCCCTGTTGAAGGACTTCGACCAAAGAATGACACAAAAGGAAGCTGCCCTGAACGCCCTGCGCCAGGTGGACGATGCCCTGCGCAATGCCACACGCCAGGCGGACCAGGTGAAAGACCGCATCGGGCAGGTCAAGGCGCAAAGAGAGCAATGGGATGCCAGCGAAGCGCTGCACCTGGCAGAGGTGAAAAGGTTACTGGCGGGTGAACAGTTTTTACCCCAGGCGAGGCAAAAACTGGCGGCGATCGAAGCAGAAATGCGCGACCTGGGCTATGATGCCGCTGCGCATGCCGGTTTGAAGCAAAAAGAATTGACCGCCAGGCAGGTGGAGGGTGAGTTTGCCGACCTGGGCAATGCCAGGGCTGCCATGGCACCGCTTGGCAGGCAGGTCAGCGACCTGGAAAAGCAGCTTGGGCAGCATGAAAAAGATGTCAAGAGGCTGCAGGAGGCGCATGACACAGCCGCGGCGCAACTGGCAAGCGAAATGGCCGGGCTGCCTGATTTGAGGGAGGCGGAAGATGCCCTTTTTAATGCCCAGGAAGCGCTGAATGAACACAACCGCCTGTTGGGCTCCGCAAGGCAAAGCGTCGCCGTTTTGGCCACCCTCAAAGAACGCAAAAAGGCATATGACGAGGAGCGCGAAGCGGTCTCGCGCCTGGTTGAGCAATACAAGATGCTGGAGCGGGCCTTTGGCAAGGACGGCGTGCCGGCGCTGCTGATCGAGCAGGCGCTGCCGGAGATCGAAGAGAACGCCAACATCACCTTGGGACGCTTGAGCGACAACAGCATGAGCGTGCGCTTTGACACCCAGCGGGCATTCAAAGATGAAAAACGCGAGGATAAAAAGGAGACCCTGGACATCCGCATCAGCGATGGCTCGGGCACGCGTGATTACGAGATGTTCTCGGGGGGCGAGGCCTTCCGGGTCAACTTTGCCATCCGCCTGGCCCTGTCACGCATCCTGGCGCAGCGGGCGGGGGCCAGGCTGCAGACGCTGGTGATCGACGAGGGCTTTGGCAACCAGGATGCGCAGGGCAAACAGAGGCTGATCGAGGTGATCAACCTGGTGAAGGGCGATTTTGCCAAGGTGCTGGTGATCACCCACCTGGAGGACCTGAAGGATCACTTCCCCAACCGCATCGAGGTGGAAAAGACGGAGAAGGGGTCGGTGGTGAGGGTGAGTTAAAATATAAGCAGGCTGGATTTTTCCCAACCTGCTTTCTTATTCCCTTATGCTTTTTTATTCCTTTGGCCGGGTGGCATCCAGGCTCGATTGGTCAATTAATTCTGGCGCAGAAACCGACCTTGTTACTTCAAAGGACACATCATCCAGAAACACGCTGCTAAAGCCACTAACATCTGTTCTAACATCAAAAACGAGTACGATACTGCTGCCAGCATAGGCAGACAGATCAATCGAATGTTCAATCCAACCCCCCGTATTATTGGTCGTGCAAAGATCCTGTGTCATGATGACCGTTGAATTGACTGCCAGCCTGAAATAATCATACCCGCAATCATCCTCCGAATCGATCAAGTACCAATAATGCAACTGGCTCATGCCAGGCGGGACCAACACGGTCTGGTAAACCTGCGCTATCTCATTATTATCCCCACCCAACCAGGCAGCCCATGAACCGCCATGAGGCAGTAAAGGCAGATCTTCACTTTCGAGGATGATTGCCCACCCAAGTTCCGAATACTCGCTCCAGGCAACGTGACCTTGCTCAAAATCGCCATTCAGGATGGGGTCGGGAGGTGTTGTGCCAGCCGGTTTCATGATCATCGGCAGGAAGGTTTTGTGCATGGTTGGCAGGCTGGTCTCGACCCAGGCGATGCCGCTGGTTTCGACGTTGCATTCGTTGTAGCCGATCTTGAAGTAGCCGCTATCCTCCCAGGTGCTGCCCCAGCTGTTCTTGACGATCCAGTAGCCGCCTGCGTCGTTGTAACCAACCGCCACCACGGCATGGTTGGCTCCATCTATTCCGCCGGAACCGGTGTCATTGGTGCAGCGGTAAATGCGGCTGCCATCAAAATCGCCACCAAAAGTTGTGCCATGACCAAAGGCAATGGTGATCGGGCCGTAATTGCTGATCAGGTTCTTCATATCTGTGCCGGTATAGGTAAGGTCGGTGTGATTGTTGGGAACATAGGTTCGGCGGGTTGCCCAGTCTGCACAGCGGGCACTACACAGGCTGTCAGCACTCAGGTAGGGATAACAAGGCTCATCAACAACACCATCTGTTCTGATGAAACCCAGGGCAATATATTCAAGTCCACCGTCACAATCGTAAGCCGGGTAGCAGGTCGACACCAGGTACTGTTCCGAGAGGTCCAGGTCCAGGTTGGGGTTGCTGGCAATGATGTTATGGCTGGCTTCAGCCACACCGACCGCAGAAAACGCCCAGCAGGCCCCACAGGAAGCCTGGTTCTTGACGGGGGTGACCCAGTTATAGTCCAGGTAATCACGCCAATCAAAGCTCGCCGGGGGCACGCCATGATCCCCCCGGGGTGTCACGGTTTCATCTTCAAAGCCCAATGCAGCCAGGTCCACTTTATTGGGTGCTTCCAGGGCTGTCAAACCGGAAAGCAATGCCGTGCTGCCCACCTCGCGTCCCTCTTTGTCCACACAGGCGGAGTACTCAAAGGCATAGGGGTCCTTGCCATCCGAACGGGCTTCAAGCCTGTAGCCGTTCTGCTCACACCAGGAGTAAGCCTGGCCGCACTTGCCGGCATAGAAATCCCACTGGTCGCAGGTCTCGCCACCCGGCATCAGGCAGACGCCGTTCTGCCCGCCATCGGCTGTGGTGATGACAGAATAGTCATAGCCCATGATCGTCTGGCAGTAGTCCGCCGCCGGGTTACCCAGCGATGTGCAGCCTTCGGTTATGGTGGGCGGGGCGGCATCGGGAAGTGCGGTGGGAATAAAGAACAGGACCAGGCTTAAGATGAGCCATCCAAAGATGCGCAAAATAATTTTCATGGTGTCCTCCATCAAGGAACTGGAACAGGCCGGGTATAAGTTAGATTAATATAACATGAATCATGCTCAAGATGTACTAACTTAGAGAATTCATCTTTACCTCTTTGCTTTATAATTGACTTCTACTGGTAAACCCAACCGCTTATGACCCGAAAACGCCTGCTCATCCCCATTATCTGCATCACCACCCTGTTTTTGGGTTTCAACGCCGCCCTGCCGCCTGTTTCTGCATTGACCTCCCGGCAAGCTGATGATGCATACATCCTTGACCTGGGCGGTGAGCGCTTTGACCCGCTGGTGGAAGCGCCAGCTTTTGCCATTTCAAGCACCCAGCAGGCCAATCCCGCTGGCAAAGACCTGCGCCTGGTGCAGTTCAGGGGTCCGATCGAGGACGCATGGTTAAGAGAGCTTGAAAACAGCGGCCTGCAGATCGTGCAATACATCCACCCCTACACCTACATTGTGTGGGGCACTTTGGATAACCTGGCAGCGGCATCACGGGCGGGCGAGGTGAGGTGGGCGGGGGATTTTATCCCGCAGTACCGCCTGCTGCCCGTCAACCGCAACCGCACAGAAGCAAATTTGGCGGTCAATGTGCTGTTTTACCGCGGGGCGGATGTGGACGCGCTGATCACGAGCATCCAGGCGCTGGGGGCAAGGTTCGTTTCGAGCGCTGAGATGGATCGCACACTGGCGATCGCCCAGTTTGAAGCAACCGGCAGCCTGCTGGACGAGATCGCCGCTCTGCCCGGGGTGTACAGTGTGCAGCCCGTGCCGACCGATGGCGGTGAGCGCGGTGAGATGAGCAGCCAGGTCAACGCCGGCAACTATGACGGCACCAACCTGGCTCAAACAGGCTACCTGGGCTGGCTGGAAAACATCGGGGTGAACGGCAAGGGTGTGGTCATCGCCAACGTCGACAGCGGGGTCGACCATGACCACCCCGACCTGGTCAACAACATGCTGCCCTGCGTGGGCAGTTCATGCAGCCTCACCCAGAGCAATCACGGCACGCACACCGCCGGCATCATGGCGGGCGACGGGTCATCCGGCGTGCTGGACGTGCGCGGTTTTCTGCGCGGGTTGGGGGTGGCACCCGCGGCGAACCTGGTCGAACAGCTTTACAACCCGACCTATACCCAGGTCAATGGCATGCTGACCCTTATCCAAGAGTCCTACGCCAACGGGGCGGACCTTTCCGGCAACAGCTGGGGTCCCAGCGGCACGCCCAAGGGTTACGACGCGGATACGCGCCAGGTGGACGTGGGCGTGCGCGATGCCGACCCGCTGACACCCGGGGACCAGCCTCTTTCATATGTGGTGTCGATCATGAACGGCTATGGCGGCATATCCAGCCAGGGTACGCCGGATGAAGCCAAGAACAGCTTCACCATCGGCTCAACCCAGATGCAGAACTCAACCGGCACGCAGAACCTGGCGATCAACAACCTCTCGTCCAACACCGCCCACGGGCCGGCATTGGACGGGCGCCTGATACCGCACCTGGTGGCTCCGGGCTGTTACGTGGATTCAACCATTATCGACAGTTACCAGATGATGTGCGGCACCAGCATGGCATCGCCCCAGGTCAGCGGCTCGGTGGCGCTGTTCATTGAATATTACCGCCGGCAGTTCGGGGTGGACCCCAGCCCGGCGCTGATCAAGGCCGCCTTTTTGCCGGTGGCGCACGACCTGGCGGGCAACCTGGACGCCGACGGAGTGGTACTGGGCCACCGTTTTGATGCCAGACAGGGTTGGGGGCGGCTGGACCTTTCGGCGGTGCTCAAGCCGCAGGGCGAGGTGCTCTATTTTGATGCCCCGCAGGTCTTTGACGCCACGGGCGAAAGCTGGTCTTACAGCCTGAACCTGCTGGATATCGGGCAGCCTGTGCGGGTCATGCTGGCCTGGACGGATGCGCCCGGGCATGGCCTGGGGGGAAGCACGCCGGCCTGGAACAATGACCTCGACCTGGCAGTGACCGCGGGCGGGGTGACTTATTTGGGTAACAATTTTGACCCCCTGAGCGGCTGGTCTGTCACTGGCGGAACTGCGGATTTCAGGAACAACACCGAAGGCGTGATCCTGCCGACCGTACCAGGCGGCTTTGTGACCATCACCGTCAGCGCCGCCAACATCACCTCGGATGGCCTGCCCAACAGCGGTGACCTGACCGACCAGGACTTTTCATTGGTTGTTTATACCGGGCAATACCGTTACATCTTCCCGCTGGTATTTTCCAGTCAGCCTTAATTTCAACCAGGAGCGCTTCGATGCCATACAAACACCCCATGACCGGGCTTGAAACCAACACCATCCCCGAGCAGATCCGCGCCTTTGGCGGCTGTGGCAATATCATCAAAGTGGGCGGCAGTTTATTGATCGCCGGGATGATCATTTTTGCACTGATCATGAACGTCAGCGATTTTTCGGGAGCAAAGGACTGGTGTTTGGGGGCGTTTGGCTTGCTGATGGCGATCTGGTTTCTCACCGTGGCGTTCAAGAGACGCTAGGGCAATTCAGTTCTACACCAGTGACCCCCTGGCATGACTGCCAGTGATTAGCGTTTCTTTTCCAGGGCTGCCTTGATGCGTGGGTGCATCTGGAACCCCTTGATATTCCGGCACCCATATAAATAAAATGCCTGCAGGGTTTCAATAACCTCTGAACGCGCATTATAGACTTCCTGGTCCTTGATGCTCATCGTTCTGCCCTGTACCAGGTCGAGCATCAGGCTTTCGGTAAGCTGATTGAAGCGGTCGTTATATAAAAGCGTATCATACTCCCCATGTTCCAATATGATCCTGGCGGCCTGCATGGTCAGCCCGACCTTTCCATCGACATCGCTGTAGCCCCAACGCTCCCTGATCACCTCCCATGCCCACTCCTCCAGTTTTGCACCACCTTTGGATGCTTGTTTCTGCTGTTTTTTGCCAAATATCGTATCCAGCAATAGCAAGACAAGCGGAGCACAGATCACCGCCCACATCCAGTTGTGGGAAAAGGGCGATGGGCGGTTGACAAAGGAGAAGACCAACAAGAGGATCAGCAGGACCGCCAAGACTGCCAGGACCAGATAGTTGAGCACCTTCAAAAAAGTGGATTTCATATTGAGGGCTAGCGATTCCACCCCGATAAAAGCAGCAGCTGTCAGCCCGCCAAGGATGGGAGCACCGATCTGCCAGAAAAAGCGCTGAGCCGGGTTGTTCTGGGGGAGTAAGAATATCGTATTTGCCAGCCAGATCATGAAGATCAAGAAAATGATCCCTAAAAAGACTGAACAACCTATGAACTGGTTGGTCTGATGATCTTCCCATTTCCTGCCAGGGTTGTTATGCTCCCATACGTCACGAACGGTCGCATCCTTGACCTTGCTGTGGGACTTGGGGGTCACCCAGATATGCGAGGTGTCCTTTTCATAACCGCCATCCTTTGAGCGTACCAGGTACGCCAATAAAACCATCAGGGGGAAACCGATCGCTCCCAACCAGAAAAGGGTCCAGAATATTGGCATATCATCCTCCATCACCCCTGGTTAATATGTGAACGAACAAAGTCTTTGATTAGTACCATAATTATATCAAAAAAGGTCCATTTCTGCCCGGGGTCTGACCCTGTGCCTGGATTAAGGATTGATCAACCCTTAAATTTGTTAGGGCTTTGTTAATTGTCACCGGGAAACATGGAGTGATGATCGGTCAGGATATAGCGAAGGTTAAGCAAATTTCCCCCCATCTTCCAGTTCTTATCCAGTAAATACACCCTAAATCCTGGCATCTGGGTATAATTGCCCCGATCAGCACACAACAACCCAACTTATCACAGCCTTCAAAGGCAGGGAGATCTGAGCATGAATTGTTATCGATGTGGAAAAGACCAGGAGTGCCGCTATATCACCCTGGTTACCGGGAAAGTTCAGAATGACCAGACAACATACCCGGGAAACACCGTCAAAATAACCTATGGCGAATTTGAACCCCTGTATTACTACATCTGCCAGGATTGCTGGCGCGAACACGAACGCAAAGAAGACAAAGGCACAGTGAAGATTTTTTTGATCTCACTTGGAGTCGGTATCCTGCTAATGATCCTGGGCTTTGTAATTAAGGAAGCTGCAGGTGCATGCAGAGCAATGGGGTACTTTGCCAGTGGGGCCGGTTTGATTGGGGCAATCATTACTGGAACTATTTACTCAAGAAAAGACTATACGGCGCTGGACATCAACACAGTTGACGTAAAAAAACTGTTCACTACCTTCAACGAAGATATTGCCAGGTATATCTTTAAAGCCAGGGGAACTGTTGCATTCTGGGAACAGGGAAACTGGCAGGATTGGATGGATAAGAAACCCAATATCACCCTGGATACCAAAGTAAGCAAGCCATAGATCGCAACCAGGTCTTATCTCCAGCCCCAAAACGATCAGCCGGGAGTGGGTGGGGTAAAATAGGCATCAAACAACAATTTATTTTTGGGGCACCCATATGACATCTTTCATCACTTCAACCTACCCCCTTTTTGCCTGGATCGGCAGCCTGGCGGTCCTTTTGGGCATCCTGGTCAGCGCGTTTGTCTACCGCGGCAAGACCGGCGAGAAGTATTCGATTTTCAACCATTTCATCTCCGAACTGGGTGAACGCGGCGTCTCAAAACTGGCGGTCTTTTTCAACGTCGGCATGATGATCGGCGGGCTGGCCTTCGTGCCGGTGATGATCGGGCTGGGGCTTGTGCTTGGTTCGTGGTGGGGCATCCTCGGCATGCTGTGCGGGGTGGTGGCGGCAGTGGCCTGCTTTTTTGTCGGTGTCTTCCCGATGGACAACATGAAACCCCACGGCATTGCCGCCATGACCTACTTCCGCATGGGGCTGGTGACCATTTTGTTGTTCACGGTGGCTATTTTCGTCCAGCCGGCAGCTTCCAGGCAGATCCCCCTGGCGATGAACATCGCCGGCATCCTGTCCATTGCAGCTTACGCGGCTTTCCTGGTGGTCATCGGCATCAAAACACAGAAAAATAAAGCCAAACAACAGGCAGAAGCGCTGGACACCAGCGAAACGCCTGAAAGACCGCGTTTCTGGATCCTGGCGTTGTTGGAGTGGCTGGTCTTTTTCACCACCATGCTGTGGTTTATCGGCGTTGCAGTGTTCGGGTAGCGAAGACCCGATCACGGGTGGAATTTTTGATGTGTTGATCAGTTGCGATCTACTTTCGCCCTCACCCCAACCCTCTCCCTCATCCGACATTTTCTTGTTCGGATACACACAAGCGAGGGAGAGGGCTTTGAAATTCTTCCGATAACTCACATTTGCTGACCGGACCTGTCATTAAACACCACATATTGAAAACAAACGGAGTAAAAACCCCAATTCAGCCGTTCGATGTGCTTTGTTTTTGATTTACAATTGCTCCTCACCAGGATCTTTGGTCCTCACCAGGATCTTCGACCCTTACCAGGATCTTCGGCCCTCATCAGGATCTTCGGTCCTCACCAGGATCTTTGGTCCTCACCAGGATCTTCGATCCTCACCAGGACCTTCGGTCCTCACCAGGACCTTCGGTCCTCACCAGGACCTTCGGTCCTCATCAGGATCTTCGACCCTCACCAGGACCTTCGGTCCTCATCAGGATCTTCGACAACA
>CAYSZB010000027.1:21010-26844 GCA_964435475.1 uncultured Anaerolineaceae bacterium
TCCCTGCATTGGAAAAATCAATCCTTACCTTCTTTCCCAAATTACTCTCCTTCATTACTGGTGAAAAGGTGTACAATATTTTCGTCTCTGCCGCATTCCCCGTTTTTTATGGCGGCAAAACCACAAATGGATCGACTCGCCCCACGTGGGGGAGGGAGTGTCTTTTTTTGATGCGTAGCGAGTTTATTAGGAGAATACGATGAAAAAGCATAACCTGACCTTCCAATTCCTCATTAACCTGGCATGGGTAGCCCTTTTGGTGCTTACCCCGGCGCTGCAGGGCACCACGCCGGTCGCAGCCCAGGCGGATGAACCCACTGACCAGTCCGTCAATTCAGGGGACTGGCTGTCAGACATCCAGCAGCAGCTTGCCAGCGAGGAATATTTCGTCACCTGGCAGGAACAAACCTACCTGGCGGACCTGCCGGCGGCTTTCCAGGCGCCCAACCGCGAACAGAACCTGCGCACCTATTTTTCATCTCAAGGCATCTCGGTCATTCCCCGCCAGTGGGAGGATGGCATGGTCGACCCGCCATGGCGCTGGGATATTAACCTGGAAGCCTGGGGAAATCAGGATGCTTTGCGCTCTGAACAACCCGGGGAATTGACCGCCCTGGAAAACGCCATCCATGCACCGCACGGCAGCCTTGTGCAGTCATTCCGCAATGAACCTGAAGGCCTGAGGCTCGGCATGCAGCTTGAGCAAGCCCCGGACGAGGTCAGCGGGTCGCCCGTCAGCCTGGTTTTCAGGGTGGGCACCGGTCTGACCGCCCAGGCGGAGGGCACTTCCTCTCTGGTCTTCATGCATGACGGGATTGAAGTATTGCGCCTGGCATCTCTGGCAGCACAGGATGCCGCCGGTCAGTCCCTGCCGGTCACGCTCGCGCTTGATGGAGACCTGTTGACCTGGCAGGTGGATGCGTCCAACGCAGTCTACCCCATTTCAACAGGTGCAGTTATCACCGGTTTACCAACCACATACAAGATCATGTTTATCGGCAGCGACACATCCAGGTTGGGTTATTCGGTAGCCACTGCCGGCGATGTCAACAACGACGGTTATTCCGACGTGATCCTTGGGTTGCCTGAATATGACGGGGGGGAGACCGACGAGGGACGGGCATTGATCTATGCCAGCGGACCCAATGGGCCTTACGTGCCGCCCATCTGGTCCAAGGAAGGCAACCAGGCAGGCGCGCACTTTGGTTTCAGCGTGTCGCCTGCGGGGGACGTCAACCGCGACATGTATGCTGATGTGATCGTTGGCGCACCATACTATGACCACCCGGAAATCAATGAAGGTGGTGCATGGGTCTACCAGGGTAAGAGCGACGGCGTGAACTCGGCCCCCAGTTTCTTTGCCCAGGGGGACCAGGCGGATGCCAACCTGGGTTGGTCGGTGGCTTTCGCCGGGGATGCCAACAAGGATACATTCAGCGACATCATCGTTGGAGCGATCAACTATGACAACGTTAACATGAATGAAGGCTGGGCAATGGCCTGGTATGGATCGTTAAGCGGCATCAACGGCGGTGCGAATGGCACCCCTTCCAATGCCGACTGGCATGCCGAAGGGCAGGAGGATAATGCGCTGCTGGGCATATCGGTTGCCTCTGCGGGCGATGTTAATGGGGATGAGTATTTCGATATCATTGTCGGGGCCAGCCAATTTGGCGACCTGGACAACGGGGAAGCGTTCCTCTGGTATGGTGGAGATGGCGGGGTCAATGACGGCGCTGTGGGTATCCCGTCAAACGCAGACTGGCGCACCAATCGGACCGCCAGTACCTATAAAGCGGCTCACATCGGGCTGTCCGTTTCCTCAGCCGGGGATGTCAATGGGGATGGCTATGGCGATGTAATCGTGGGTCTTCCACATTACAGCGATGCGACATATACCGAACGGGGGGTAACTTTTCTCTACCTGGGTAGTGAAGCCGGGTTGCCTTACCCGCCCGATAATGTGGATGCCGGTGAGCATAGCGGGGCCTGGTTTGGTTTCTCTGTTGCCTGTGCCGGGGATGTCAATGGCGATGGGTATGCGGATGTGGTGGTTGGTTCGCCGCTCTATACCAACGGCGAGAGTGAAGAAGGGCGGGCTTACCTGTGGTATGGCAATAAAGACGGCATCAGCACCACGCGTGATTGGAGCAATGAGAGCAACGTTGCAGGCGCCAGGTATGGCACTTCGGTTGCCACAGCCGGTGATGTCAACGGCGATGGCTATTCCGACCTGCTGATCGGCTCTCCCAATGAAGACAGTTCATCCGGAAGGGCTTACGTCTATCTCGGATCAGCGGACCTGCCGGATGCGACAGCCAACTGGACCAAGCGCAGCAACCAGGTCTCTGCCAATTTTGGTTTCAGCGTTGCCAGCGCCGGGGACGTCAACGGTGACGGTTTTGGGGATGTCATTATCGGTGCCGACCTGTGGGATGATGGCCAGCTCAATGAAGGCGGGGTATGGATTTACAGGGGGGCTGCGGATGGCCTGGTTGACGCGCCTTACTGGTATAAACAGGGCGATCTGAATGGTGCTGGTTTTGGTCATTCCGTTGCTTCCGCCGGCGATGTCAACGGTGACGGCTATTCGGATGTGGTGGTGGGGGCACCTTATTGGGAAGACACCCATACAGATGAAGGTGGCGTTTGGGTCTATTACGGGTCAGCCAGCGGGGTAAACCCTGTGCCTGCCTGGGCCAAGACCAGTGACCAGGCTTACGCCTGGTTCGGCAAATCAGTCGCCTCGGCAGGTGACATCAATGGTGATGGGTATGGTGACCTGGTGGCGGGGGCACCACTGACCGATCATGGTGAGAATGACGAAGGAGTTGCCTGGGTCTACCTGGGCTCAGCAAGCGGGTTAAGCACAACGCCACATACCCACCTGGAAAGTGACCAGGCTGGGGCGCGCTTTGGCCATTCAGTCGCCTCGGCTGGTGATGTCAACGCCGATGGGTACAGCGACCTGGTGGTCGGCGCACCCTACTGGGAAGATGATGAAAACACATCCGAAGGGCGTGCCTACCTCTACCATGGCTCTGCAAATGGGCTGGATAGCACCCTTCAGTGGCATGCGGAGGCCAACAACTGGAACGCCCACATGGGCTGGTCGGTGGCCAGCGCCGGGGATGTAAACGGCGATGGACGCAGTGATGTGATCGTCAGCGCGTCGTATTATGGCGATGACGGGTTGGAAAGTGAGGGCAAGGTCTGGGTATTTCATGGATCTGATTTTGGCCTGAACAGTTCGCCAAGCTGGTCAAAAGAGAGTGGACGGGAATCGGCGCTCTATGGTTATTCGGTTGCCTCAGCCGGCGATGTCAATGGCGACGGGTATGCCGATGTGCTGATCGGCGCTCCCGGCATGATCCCCGAAGGGGGAGCTATTGCTGGCGGGTTGGCGCGCCTGTACACCGGCAGCCAGGATGGGCTGGGCTCGTCCTATGCCTGGACTGGTATAGGCGGCCAGGAAAGCGCCTTTTATGGCGTCTCGGTGGCCAGCGCCGGCGATGTCAACGGGGATGCCTATGCTGATATCATCATTGGTGCAAACCGCTTTACGGACGGACCAAGTCAGGAAGGCAAGGCCTTTGTCCACTACGGCAACGGCTGCAACGGGTTCCCGATCAATTTACAGTTATTGAACCTCGGTGTGGATGACATCCCGGTACCCAACCTGGGCAGGGCTGACCCCGCCAATGTGGCTGCCCGCTTCCACCAGTGGAGCCCGTTCGGCTTTGGTGATTATAACTGGGAGATCGAGGTCAAACCTGTGGGGGTCGTATTTGATGGCAGCGGCCTGAACAGTGATTATTTGGTGTGGTCTCCATTGCGACCTCCTTATCCGTGGATGGATCAGTTACGCAATCTTTCGTATAACACGGCCTATCACTGGCGGATGAGACTGCGCCTGCAACCGACCGACTTCCCGTGGATGCCAGCCAGCCGCTGGGTAACGGTGCCGCTGGGCGGTTGGAACGAGACCGATTTTCGGACGATCACCCCGCATATTTACCTGCCGTTGATCGTGAGGTAAATAGGCTCAAAGTCATGATACTGAACGACCGAAGTGCTTAAAGGTTAAAACGAAAAAGTAACACTCTGAATGCGCTTCGGTCCACCCTCAAATATTTATCGTAGTGGAAGGTTTCATAATCTTCCACTACGATTGCTTACTACCTGAAGAGGATCGGTAAGAACACGGTCCTGATATCCACCACCCCTTCAAACGCACCCGTATCACAATTGCCATCGCTGCGCAGGTAGTGGCGCTGGTCTTCGGCCAGGTCCTCAATTGGCAAAACCGGGTTTTCAGGTATCTTGGTGCAGTTGCCCGGGCGGTTATCCCTTGCCGGCGAGCCCACCAACAGCGGCATGGTCAGCGTCGATCCGCCCCAGCCACCCAATGTGCCCAGCATGGGATCTGTGTTGACCTGGTCGCCTGTGCCGGTTGCCGGGCAGGTGTTGTCGCTGTAAATGTTGTAGCCTTGTGAGGTCCAGGTGCCCGAATTGGAGCAATTATCACTTCCCCCTTGCGGGGTATTTCTCAGGATGGAATCATGGATTGTGACCGAAGAACCAGGTGGGTTATAAATGCTTGAAATGCGCCCGGCATTGGCGATGGTCGACGATTCGAGGATCAGGGTATTGTTATTCCTGATCCCGGCGATGTAAGCAGGAGCAGCCGTGTTACCGCTGATGGTCGAATTGCGGATGTGCAGGTTGGCATAATTATCGATGACGAATGCCTCTGAGGCATGATTGTCATAAATTGTGGAATTTGTAATAAAGAATGATCCCATTGCCCCTGCGTTAAATATTGCTGAAGCGCCTACACTGGAATTATTGCGAATTATAGAGTCGGCCATGTAGATCTTACCCCCATTTTGGATACCTCCCCCGGCGATCTGGAACGCGCAAGTTTCCTGCCCACAGCGCACTTCATTCTCTTCGATGACTACTTCAGTCAATAACAGATTGCCATAATTCATTATGCCTGCACCATCAGCATAATCTGCGCTACCCGTCCAGGAGAGTAGCCCACCCTTGATGACGATGTTTTCCATCTGGACGTTGACATCCAGGCTGATCTCAAACACGCGATCCAACTGGTTGGCATCGATCACCGTTGGTTGGGTACCAGTGCCGACCAGTTTAATGGTGTATAAGGGGTTCGCTTTAGGAAAATCCAGGTCGCCAGATTTGATATCGTTTATGCCGTCCGGCGGGATGGTCAGGTCGTAGGTGTTGGCTGGGATGTTGATCGTTACATTGCCATAAACACCATTCCAATTTGCCTCGTCGATCGCCGCGCGCAAAGTGCAGGGGCCGCCGGTGATGGCTCCCACGCTGCAAACGCTGTTTATGACAAAATCATTAAGGTCGGCGGTGGAATTGACCGTGAAGACCAAATCCGTCGCCGACTCAACAGGCTGGATACCAATGGTCATCAGCAGCAGGCCAGTCAATAAGACTAAACCAATTTGGTGTCGAAAATGGGTGGTCATGTGCGCTCCTTTTGGTGAACAGGGACCGGTGACTGTTTCAAACGGGTTAATTACGCATATTATATCCGCTGTTTTGTCCATTTTTATCAATTAATTGGCGGAAAATTTGCTCGCGCTGGTCTCCGGTGGAAGATGGTGCGATTTAAGTTTTCCCTGCATCCCAAATTATGCCTTGTAAGAGTTACGCACCAATTAAAGTCAATTCTTCAACCTAACCAATAGTGACCCATGGGATTCAGTGGGAATACTTTCGCCCTCACCCCAACCCTCTCCCTCATCTTACGTTCTCTTGTCTGGATACTCACATCCGAGGGAGAGGGCTTT
>CAYSZB010000027.1:26944-29590 GCA_964435475.1 uncultured Anaerolineaceae bacterium
ACCTGGCAGGTGCTGGTAATGGATCCGCGCACAGCCAATTTTTAACTCGAACCTTTCCATACGGCAGCCAGGAATTGTCCCGATCACGGGTAGAATTGGGTCATTAAGATAGGAGTGACCATGGACCTTTACCAGATGCTTATCCAGCGCCGTTCAGTGCGCAGTTTTACCGATCAACCCATCGCCGAAGAGGTTATATTGAAGCTGCTGGAGGCGGCCAACAATGCCCCCTCGGGCGGAAATATCCAGCCGCTCAGCCTGGTCCTCGTGCAGGAAAGCGCCAACCGCGAAAAACTTGCCGGGTTGGTGGGCAACCAGCCGTGGGTCAGGAACGCTCCCCTCTCGATCATCTTCTGCCTTGATTTCAACCGTGTAAAACGCTGGGCGGCATTAAATCACACCGAGTTCAAGGGTGAACAGGCACTGTCACACTTTTTGATTTCCTATGCTGATGTAATGTGTGCCGCGCAGACGGTGGTCATCCTGGCGGAGAGCCTGGGGTTGGGCTCGGTCTACGTCGGGACTGTGCAATCGGTGATCGAGCAAACCCGCCAGGCATTTGACATCCCCGCCCACGTTTTACCGCTGATGGTGCTCAGCCTGGGATATCCGCGGTCAGTGCCCCACACCATCCCCAAACTGCCATGCGGGGTGATCGCCCATCGTGAGAAATACCATCATTTATCCGACCAGCAATTACAGCAGGCATTTGACCAAAAGTACGGCGAACTGGGTGAGCAAAAGGGAGCCTACCTCGAAAAAGCCTTCATCGAGGCGATAGAGGCGGATAAACAGGGCGGTGAAGGCTGGACTGATTGGGTGATCCACGAGATGAACCGCCTGGAGATCCGCAATAATGCCGAATTCCTCTTTAAATTGCGCTACCCGACCGAGGTCATGATCAGGATGAACAGCGAGATACTCAGGTCCTTTGAGCAGGCAGGATTTGATCTCCTGAACGAAAAGGCCTGACCTGGTCAGGAAATGATCTTATAGTCCCATTGGGATCTTAAGCATTTAACTAATGTTGATAAACTGATCGTGATTACCAAGATTTGATTTATAATCAATACGACTCATCCATATTGGTTCATTAGCGGGATCTTCGGGTTGGAAATGAGAATTAATGGTAGACCGGCAACCCCGGGTCTGGCATCGTTCATTTTCTGTTGTCATATGCATGGTTCGCGAAATTGAAAGGAGATCCCATGAAAAAACAGTTGTTCAGGTCCATTCTCAGATGTGCCTTGATCTTAACCCTCCTGCTGCCAGCCTGGCTGGCATGGGATATCAGGCCTGCGGAGGGTTTCGGTGGTATCATCGATGTCACCCGGCTGGACGACCCGACCCCCAATGGGTGTTCAGTAGACGGTTGCTCATTACGGGAAGCGATCATTTTGGCCAATGAAGATTCGGGGGAAGATGCCATATTTCTAATAGCCGGTGAATATTACATCGAGCAACCAGGTGCGGATGACAATGCCCTGGTGGGTGACCTCGACATACTTTATCCACTCCAATTGATTGGTCCAGGAAAAGACACAACCACCATTTATTCTTTCAATTTCGACCGGGTCTTTTCCCTCATCAATGCCGGCGTTGTGTCCATGTCAGGTATAACCATCTACGCTGCCTACCAACCCAATAAAGATGGCGGTGGGATCCATTGCGTTTCTTCCACTTTGAACCTCAATAACATGAAAATAACCAATTTCGATTCTTCCGGTAACAGCGGAGGGGCAATATTCAATCAAAGCTGTACGGTAACTCTGAACCGGGTCAATATTACGGAAAACCTGGCGCGCTATGGTGGTGGTCTTTATGCGATTAACAGCACCATAACCATCAACCAAAGTTACATCGATCGCAATTTTGCGATATTTGATGGTGGTGGGGTTCGTACAGAAAACAGTTCTTTGACGATTGATAGCAGTCTCATCGATTCAAACATAGCACTTAATAATGGTGGTGGTATTTTCTCATCCAATACTCCCTTACCCCGGTCGGCCAGTATGATCATCGATCATCAAGAAAACGAACGTGGAGATGGCGGGGTCATTCCGGCGATCGATGGAGTGATGTTGAAAATATCAAACAGCACCATCAGTGGAAATAAAGCAGATCTTTCAGGTGGCGGCATTGTCACCAACATGATGGCGCTTATTGAGCATTCCACCATTTCGAGTAATCTTGCTGATAATGATAGTGATGATCTCGAGACGGGTACAGGCGGCGGGCTTTACGCCTATGGGGGTGCGACCGTGAGTGTTGGTCATTCGATCCTGGCAAATAACGATCTTCGATCTACCAGTGTTCATAATGATTGCGATCAAAATGCAAGTACCGTCACCTCAATTGGGTATAACCTGGTGGAATCACCCGGCCCCTGCGCTTTCAATTTAACAAGCGATATCCTGGCACAGGATCCAAAGCTTGGACCCCTGCAGGCTAACGGGGGACCGACGAACACACATGCCCTATTGCCGGGCAGCCTGGCGATCGATGCCGGCAACCCCATGCTGACACGTCCGCCGGTTGCCATCCCCCTTTATGACCAGCGGGGGGTGGGTTTCCCGCGGGTGGTCAATGGGCGCATCGATATTGGGGCATTTGAGTCGTGGGTGTGGACGTTTTTGCCGGTGGTGT
>CAYSZB010000028.1:0-28551 GCA_964435475.1 uncultured Anaerolineaceae bacterium
AATGTACGATGGATATTTCTGACTCACTTTTACAGAAAAAAGGTTGCATAATCAAAAGAAGGCGGAAAAGAATTGACTGATATTGCACGTTGTATTAGAACAACAATGGAAGGTTATTTGCGTTCGCACTTTCCTAATGAATTTAGGTCAAATGAATGGTTAGGTGACTTTGTAGCCAAAATTGAAGCTGGGAATGAACAAACATTTGGGAATATGAAAAAGAGGATAGGTGAATTGATCGCAATTAAAGATTTCTCAAAAAGATTCCACCACTCTGAACAAAGATCTGAAATTGTACAGTCGCCTCTTACTGATGGAGAATTAACTGGTTGGGTAAATCGGACTTTGGAATTCATTAGAGATTGATCCTGATTATTTAATTTTTTGATCGAGTCAACTTTTTCCAATAAATGATACAGAAATAATAATCAACTGTTTCAAGCACAGAAACAAGTATGACCGATATGTAACAATCGATGCACTCAAACGGTTCATAGCGCTGCCTGCAAGCAAGCAGGATTTCGACAGCCTGATTCATTTTGCCCGGCTCAACCGCGTGGAAAAGATCATGATGCCATATATCCAGGCATTGGCATAAATATTGCCCTTGCATAATTTATGTTCCATGTATATAATATAACGAAAGTCGTTATAAATGGTACACAAAGCATAAATGAAAATGTACACCAAGACCCTCGGCAGGGAAAATGCCACTCTTTTTACATCCCTGGCTGAACAGGGAAAGCTGGTCTTCTCCCTGGCGGATGCCCAGGCGGTCACAGGGAAGAACTACCAGGCCACGCTTCAAGCCCTGCATCGCCTGATTGCCGCTGGTTGGTTGGTGCGACTTGGCGGGGGAAATTATGCCATCGTCTCGCCTGAGTCCGGGGCAGAAGCCATACCCACTGCCAACCGCCTGGTGATCGGCCGTGAACTGGCAGGCGATCAAGCGTATTATCTATCGCATGAAAGCGCCATGGAGGTGCATGACCTGCTGACCCGACCCATCACAGGTGTTACCATCACTTCGGTGCGCCGCCTTCAATCCAGGCAGGTGGCAGGGGTTGCTTACCGTTTCGTTTTTTCAAAAGCAGATAACATGTGGGGGGTTGAACCATCTTGGGTCAGTCCATCAGAACAGGTTCAGGTAAGCGACCTGGAACGTACCATCATTGATGGATTGAACCGGCCGGATCTGTGCGGTGGCATATCAGAAGTAGCTACTGCCATGGTGATCGGGAAAACCAGGACCGATTGGTCAAAGTTGGCTCAATACGCAGGCAGGATCAATAAAAATTCCGTGATAAAAAGATTGGGATACCTTTCCGAATTGCTGGAATTATCCGATCAATCCGTCATCGAGGGGTTAAATAAAATGATCAGTCCAAGTTATGCCCAACTCGATCCGGCTCTTCCTGATGAAGGCAGGTTCCTGGATCGATGGAAATTGCAGTTAAACCTGGACCCGGAAATTCTAGAGAAAGTGGCTTCAACTTAAAAAGATGATCAGACAGGCAGAAATTTCCAAGATCGCATATCACCTGAGGTTGGGTGAAAAAACCATTGAGAAGGATTATGTGTTGACCTGGGTGTTGGTCGCAATTGCGAACTCACCTTTAAAAGATTTGCTGGCATTTAAAGGTGGAACCGCCATCAAGAAGATGTATGTTCCGGATTACCGTTTCTCGGAAGATCTGGATTTTACCCTGGTAGGGGAGGACATATCGAATGACCTTCTCGTCAAACACCTGGGTGATCTTTATCCCTGGCTTTTGCGGCAGGCGAATATCCAACTTGCCATGGATCACCTGGATGAACACAAATCCAGCAATTTTGCTGTTTATCTCAACTATTCCGGTCCCCTGAATGCTCAACTGGATAAACGCGCCTTGAAGATTGATTTTTCAAGAGACGAGGTGCTTGTTTTCCCCCTGGTCAAAAGACCGGTAAAGGCACAATATTCGGATTGCACACAGGAGAAAGCAAATATAACTGCATATACCATGGAGGAGATCCTGTCTGAAAAATTACGCTCACTGTTAACCCGCAGTGAACCACGCGACCTGTTTGATGTGCACTACATCATGACCCATCAAATGGCAGACATTGACATGATCACCTTCAAGTGTGTACCCAAGTTTGAGATCAAAGGACTGCACATGGAAGACCTGGGAACCGTATTGGTGAGGAAAGAAAAGGTCTTTAAACAATTCTGGCATTCCCGGCTGGATGGCCAATTACCGGAAATACCAGAATTTGATGAGGTTCTTCGTGAAACAGGCAGACTGTTAGCCAGGAATTTTAGATAATGATTTATTGGATGAAACCATAAAAATGAACATTTAAGGGATCCACATGCCACCTCGCATCAATGAAGAAAGTTTTGAATATTACATCCTGGATGACCTGCTGGATAGCCTGGGGTATAAGGCTGTCAAAGGCATTGATATTGCCCCGGGTGAACCGCTGGCAGAGCGTGAGAACTATGGCCAGGTGCTCCTCAATGACCGGTTAAAAACCGCCCTGCGCAGGCTCAATCCCCACCTGCCGGATCCAGCCCTGGAGGATGCCTTCAGGTTGATCCTCAACCTGCCACACCTCTCTGCGAGCGTTGTGGCTAACAACCGCCAGTTCCATACATATTTACGCGACGGCATCCCGGTCTCCTTCCATACCCCGGATGGCAGCATCCGGCATGACCTGGCACGCCTGGTCGACTTTGACCATCCCTCCGGGAATGACCTGCTGGCGGTCAACCAGTTCACCGTGATCGAGAACAAACGCAATCGCCGTGCGGATTTGATCCTGTTCGTCAACGGGTTGCCACTGGTGTTGATGGAGCTCAAGGATCCCAAGAACCCCAAGGCGGACCTGCGGCGGGCATTCAACCAGATCCAGACCTACCGCCAGGATATCCCCACCCTTTTCACCTACAACGCAGTGTGCATTATCTCGGATAACCACGATGCCCGTGTGGGCACCTTCACCAGCCCCTGGGAACGCTACAATCGCTGGCGCACCATCGATGGTGAGACACTGATCGATAAGAACCGACCGCAGATGCCGGTGGTGGCGCGCGGGATGCTGGCGCCGGAGCGCCTGCTGGATGTGGTGCGCAACTTCATCGTCTTTGAAGAATTCGAGGAAGGCAACATCGAGAAGAAGATCGCTGCCTATCACCAGTACCATGCGGTCAATAAAGCCATCGAATCGGCGGTCAGCGCCACCCGCCCTAATGCCAAACACCAGGTGGGAGTGGTCTGGCATACCCAGGGCAGCGGAAAAAGCCTGAGCATGCTGTTCTTTGCCGGCAAGCTGATCGAGAATCCCGCCATGCAGAACCCGACCCTGGTGGTGATCACCGACCGTAATGACCTGGATGACCAGCTTTTCAACACCTTTGCGCGTGGTCAATCCCTGCTCAGGCAGCACCCGCAGCAGGCAGAAAGCCGCGAGCACCTGAGAAACCTGCTGGACGTGGCATCCGGGGGTGTATTCTTCACCACCGTGCAGAAGTTCCTGCCTGAAACCAGGGGCGCCAGGGCAACGGCCATCAGCCAGCGTAATAACATCGTGGTGATCGCGGATGAAGCGCATCGCTCACAATATGGCTTTATTGAGGGCTATGCCCGTGCCATGCGCGATACCCTGCCCAACGCCTCCTTCATCGGTTTCACCGGTACCCCCATCGAGTTCACCGATAGAAGCACCCCCCGAGTATTTGGTGACTATCTTAGCATCTATGACATCGAGAATTCTATCGAAGATGAGTTCACTGTCCCGATCTACTATGAAGCCCGGTTGGCAAAGATCGATATTGACAAAGCCCTGCGCCCCTACCTGAACACCGAGTTCGAGACCGCCACAGAAACTGCAGAAGAGACCCTGCGGGAAGAGCTGAAACGCAAATGGGCAGCCCTGGAAGCTGCCATCGGCACCGAAAGTCGCCTGAAACAGGTGGTGCAGGACATCCTGGCACATTACGCAGGGCGGCAGTCCGCCATCGAGGGCAAGGCGATGATCGTCACCTACAGTCGGCGCATCGCCATTGATATGTATAAACAGATCGTCCGCATTCACCCGGACTGGCACAGCGAAGATCCACTGGATGGCGAGGTCAAAGTGGTGATCTCCGGTTCCGCTGATGACCCATTGGAATGGCAGCCCTTTTTGTTGAACAAACTGACCCGCAAGGACGTGGAGAAACGTTTCAAGGATCCGGCGGACAAGCTCAAGCTCGTGATCGTGTGTGACATGTGGCTGACCGGCTTTGACATGCCCTGCCTGCATACGATGTACCTGGATAAACCGCTCGAAGGGCATACCCTGATGCAGGCGATTGCCCGGGTCAACCGGGTCTACAAGGATAAACAGGGCGGGCATGTGGTCGATTACCTGGGAGTGGCTGAAGCGCTGCGCCTGGCGGTTGGCACCTACACGCGCAGCGGTGGCAAGGGCGAGGTGACCCATACCCAGGAAGAAGCGGTTAAGGTAATGCGCGAGAAATACGAGATCGTGTGCAACCTCTTCCACCGTTTTGACTGGACACGCTTCAAGGGAGACAGCTTCGAACAAATGCAAGACTGCGTGGCGGATGGAGTGGCCTTCATCCTGCAGATGGAAGATGGCAAAAAGCGCCTGCTACAACATGTCAATGAACTCTCCAAAGCTTTCTCGCTGGCCGTGCCGCACCCGGCTGCCCTTCACATCAGGGATGATGTGGCGTTCTTCCAGGAAGTCAGGGCACAGATCGTCAAATATACCCATACCGACAGTGAATTTAACTTCGAAACCATGAACACCGCCATCCGCCAGATCGTGGAGCGGGCAATCGTGCCCCAGGGCGTGATCGATATCTTTGCCGCGGTCGGGTTGGAAAAACCGGATATCAGCATCCTTTCAAGCGAATTTTTGCAGGGCGTGCAATCCATGCCCCAGAAAGACCTGGCAATGGAGCTGCTGCGCAAGCTGCTTAACGACGAGCTTAAGCAAAGGGAGCGCAAGAACCTGGTGCTGGCACGCGATTTTGCCACCATGCTGGAGCGGACCATCGACCAGTACCATAAACGCACCATTGATGCAGTGGAAGTGATCGAAGAGATGATCCGCATTGCCAAAGAACTACAAGAAGCAGACAAGAAGGGTGACGCCCTGGGGTTGAATCCCGATGAGTTTGCCTTCTATACTGCCCTGGCGGATAATGAGTCAGCGGTGCAGGTGTTGGGGGATGAAAAACTGGCCATCATCTCGCGAGAGGTGCTGGAGATCGTGCGTAAGAATACGACCATCGATTGGACCGAGCGGGAGTCAGTCAGGGCGAACCTGCGGCGGTTGGTCAAGCGGGTGCTGTTGAAGTGGGGTTACCCGCCCGATAAACGGGACAAGGCAACAGAACTGGTCATCGAGCAGGCTGAGCTCTCAGCGATGGAGATATCGGAGTAAGAACTCAGACAAGCTATTAGTACTTCAGCTCCCTCGGAAGAAACCGTTGCTTATATAGCACAAAATTGGGCTTAATAATTAAAATTGAACAGGACAAAGAAAAAATACGGGTTGTGCTTTTCAGACCACACGGCCAGATCTAAAAGCAGATCGCCTGGCTGCGAAGTTAATTGGTGCGTTCACCCGTATGTGCTTCGCACAACACTTACCCTCACCAGGGCTTCCGGAAGGGCATGATATGGAACGCAAAGCGAAGGCGGAGCGCAACCCTACTTAACTGGAGATTAATAATGAATGATGAAAAAGACAGTTCACCTAAAACAGTTGATCAAGTTGTGGAAATGCTGATAGAGGAATTGAGTATAGCTGAATTGATAAAAATAAGAGACTCGGAATTGTTAGCCGAATTCCACATGGGGCTTGGTATGTATATCAGAAATGAATATATATATTCGAATGAGAACCAAGAAGAATTGCTAAACGATGTATTTTCCAGAAGCAATGATAAAACTGACAAGCCAGATTTTCATATTATTGATTTTCGACATCCAGACGATGCCTCATCCATAATTTTTTTAGAATTGCAAAAAAGATTGCACGAAATGGATGAAAAGAAGTAGGCGAAAAAAAAGCCTACACATAACTTGACATAAAAAGGGCGGTAAAGAATGACACAACAAAAAAACCAGATCGCCAATCGCCAGGGTGGTAGAAAAAAAAGTAAGATTCTTCGCTCCGCTCCTTTCCCTTTACAGGGCCTTCGGCAGGACGGTACCCAGTCAGAATGACAGGAAGCGCTATGGCGGGACGTGTTTTTCATAGTATTCCACCAGCTTGAAGACCAGGTGGAAGGCGGCGGCACGGGAGAAGCGGGGCAGGCGGGCCATGAACTGGATGCCCATCTCGCCGAAGGCGGTGCGCTGTTTGGCATTCAACAGTTTGTAGACCATGAAGTTCCCCTCATCGCACCTGAGGGGTTTGAGACCGTCAAAGAAAGGGGTGGTCATTTTTGCTCGAAGTTCAAGCCCCTGTCCAGCTCGACCAGGCGGTTCTGGTAAACGACCATCCCCAGGTTGTCGGGCGTACGTAAGAGAAGGCCGTTGGGCAGGACACCGCCGTTCAGATCGTAGCGAAGGGTGATGCAATCCCATCTAATTCGAAAAAGATCGGTATATTCCTCCAGGTCAGATGGAGCATTCCTGACGATGAGGAGACCGACTGGCTTATAAACCTTACCGGGCATGTTCCTCTCCAGAGCTGGATGCATTCTCGTCCAAAAAGCCTGAAAGGCCGTAGAGCTCATCCATCGCCTGGTTCAGCCGGCGGATGCCCTTGCTGTTCAGGCCGAGGTCGACCGGGTCAGCTCCATCGCGGGGCAGGAACCAGGTGCAGGAAAAGTCCTCGGGGGTAAAGAGGTGATCTATGGGTTCGCCGGGAACAACATCCTCGATGGGGGTCAAGAGGTCGTTGTAGGCA
This sequence comes from uncultured Anaerolineaceae bacterium, assembly GCA_964435475.1. Taxonomy (GTDB): domain Bacteria; phylum Chloroflexota; class Anaerolineae; order Anaerolineales; family Anaerolineaceae; genus CAYSZB01. The sequence goes on from CAYSZB010000028.1 coordinate 6,919, forward strand.
AGCGCCAGGCGGTAGCACGCACCAAAAGAGGACAGGCGACCGGGATCCAACCAGAAGGCACAGTTGCGGCAGTTATGGACCCTGTCTTTCGGATCGGGATTCTGGTGCATGGTCTTGCGGAAAAAGGTCCTGTGCCGCCGGTTGGCACAAATCAAAAACTGCCCGCTTTTTTTAAGCCCAGGCAGTTTTTTTATTCCTGGATTATTGCAGCTTTATATCCACAGACCTGGTCAATATGACCCCTCCCCAGAGGAAGAATGGCAGAGTATCCTTAGTTGAAGAGGGTAATAACCTGGTCGCAATGAGCATGCATGTATCAAATAATCTTACCCTCCCAGGCTATCAAAAATCTCATTCGCCCAATTCGAGAATTCATCCTTCCAGCGGCTGGCATGACGCTGCGCAGATCTCACCAGCCAGGACTTGCTCTCGCAGGCACCAAAGCCATGATTGCCTTTCATAAGTCCCAGGAATTTGGCTGGTACTCCCTTGGCAACCAGGGCTTCATAATAATCCACACTGCCCTGGAAGGGCACCAGGAAGTCGTTCCTGGCATGGCAGATGAACTGCGGCGGATCGCCAGATTCGACATGGTATTTCAAAGTAAATTGCCTGGCAAGCTTGTTGCGTTGAGTCTCATCACGCAGTTGCTCGCGATCTATAAATGATTCCATGAAAACCTTGTAGGTTTCCAGGTCGATAGCCGGGTAAACCAGGCCAGCCAGCGCTACGGATGCATCCGTTTTATCAATTTCATCTTCTTCGTACCCAGGGTAACTCACCGGGGCATTGCGCAGTAAATTCAACAAATTGCCACAGCAATTTCCACCTGCTGAGAATCCCACCATGCCGATCTTGCGGGGATCAATACCATAATCCGCTGCGTGGAAACGAATATGTCGCACTGCCCTCTGCAGATCAAGGGTTGGCACCGGGTAAAGATAGGGATAACTTCGATACCACAAAACAAAACAGCTGATGCCTGCTTCATTAAGGAATTTTGCGATACCTGTGCCTTCATTATCCATGGATTTGTTTAAGTAGCCTCCACCCGGCACAGTGATAATGCAGCGGTCACTACCTGCCACTAAGTGTGGGATAAGGAAGGGAACATCTTCAAAAGTCTCTTTTGCAATGCCAGTCTTGATCTCCGTGTTGTAGACCAGGGTGTCATTACCGCTCATATCTTCATTGAACTCAACTTTTCTTTTGAAGATTCCGGGGTGCTTGATCAAGATCTCCAACTGGCTGTATTCGGGGTGAATATCCATGACCTCCAGCTTGCTCTTGCCCGTGTTGTAGGGGATGTTCTCTCCCCAGATCTTAATTTTTTCTTCCATCAATGATCTCCTGACTTTTACCAAAATTATTTCTCTTGATCCTGGATGAACAACCGTACTGTTCCGGTGATGCCGGTTGGGTCTTTGGCCTTACCGCTCTTCAGCCGTTCCAAAAAGCTGCGATTCCTTGCGGCTGCCCGCTCCCGTTCCAGGGTGGTGGAAACTTCGATGACAAGAGTATTCCTGCCAGGCTTTGCCAGCTCTGTGATATCAAATACGAATCTCGGCACGATCTGGATGCCTGCACTGACACCATTCACAAACGCCTCCACACCCTCCCAGGCTTCACTGACCTCCAATACCAACTTGTCGCCAGCTCTTTGCAGTTCGAACTCATTTTCATAGCGTACAAAACCGGAGAATTTGGGCTTTTCCTTTGCCAGGTCATCCGGTAGGGATACCTCTCGTCTTTCTCCAAATTGCGGGTAATCAATGCTCCGGCACAAACTGCGCTGCCAGGTCTTGAGCAGGGCAATCTCGCGACCGGAAGCGACCAGGGGTTCCTGCAAGACCTGTTGACCCTGATCGTCAAACACGACGATCAGGCTTTTAAAAGGTGGCAACTTGATCGAGAGCGTGCTGCCTTCTGCATCTGGCTGGCAGTTAACAGTCTCCAGGTGATTATCCCAGGCATCATAGGCATACGCTCTTCCCTTTACTGGCACTTTCACCTCGCCCTCATATAGGGAGGCAGCTTCATTGACAAACATAAAGATGTCATCATCAATAACGTAATGATAGTAGCGCAGGCGATTGCTGACCGGTGAGATGGAGATCTCAGGAACTCCTTTTTCATCCAGTAATTCTGCCAATTCTTTCAAAGTGGTCACCCTGCTACCATCCAGCTCAGAAAGCTGGGCTTTATCCCCATTAAAGATGCCGATCGGAAGGGCATCGATAAAGATCACCGGGAAGCCCATTCGTGTCAACTTACCCACCGACCTGGCAAAGTCGGCTGAAACAAATTCTGCAGTTGGCACAACCAGCGCCTTGTAGGTGTTTCCGTTGACGGTCAGCCCATTTGAAAGGTCGGTTCGGAAGCGCTCAACCTCACTGAACACATCGCTGGGAACAAAATCATAATTGATCTGGCGGTCAGCCAGCACACGGGCGGGTTTCTGCATTAACATGCACTTGCCGGTCCATTCCGCTTCGCCGTGATACAGGATCGCCACCGGGGTGACTGCTTTGCCGTCAGTGATCAACTCACAGATTCGGTTCATGTATTGCATCAAGTAACCAAAAGCCCGGTATTGCGGGTTATGGCCATGGGCGTAGAAATGGGGCGGACAATCCGGGTCAGGGAAAGCCTTGGGGCTGAAGGCATGCGGCACGTAGTGGTTGACACCACGTACCATGAAGTGGTCTGCCAGGTATTTCTCAAGGCGCAGGCTTTCGTTCCAACCATAATTGCCAAAGATCTCGCACATTGTGCGGCCTTTTTTAAGTGGATCTATCACTGCATGGGAACTCCCCAACCGGCCAAGCGTATAGTGATAGAATTCGCCATCCCGGGGTAGAAAACGCATCCAAGATTTGGGTTCATCCTCACCCTGGGGATAAACCTGCCCCCCAATGTCATCAATACCTGCCATGTCCTGGCCGGCCAAACCACGGAAGAAGTGTCCCAACGAAGCGCCTGTCCTGGCATGCTTGTTGTTATCTTCGATCACATGCCCGATATACTCCACCCCATGTGCCCGGCACCAATCGCCTACCTGGAAGGAGAAACCCTTCTCGACCAGGCGGGTCACTGCATCCATATAGGCATAACGTACTCGTGCGGTTAGATCCTTGTCCAGGTCATTTTCCCAAAGACACCCCAGGTTCTTTTTCCATTCCACACCCAGTACTTGCTGCAGCCTGGATTCGAGCGTCTTGCTCCAGGGAAGTGGCTGAACGGTGCCCAACGGGTTATTGAAATTTAGATACCCCCCATTTCCCAGTTCAGGCTCATCTGAAAAGAACCCGGCTATGGTCTTGCCAAAATCATCTGCATAATGGGTGTAATGCGGCTCATACACCGCATCGATCAACACCCGGCAGGATTTTTCATCAAGCATATTGATGTAATGTTGGTGCATACCTCCCTTGCGGGTCAGTTTACACATCGAGACCTTCCATTCACCAGGGGTTGGCTGCCAACGCAGTTCATTGCCCTTCACCAGGTCGGTCAGTTCGTCCTGTTCATCGCCATCCAAACGGTATGCAGTCACACACAGCAGGGTATCATCAGAAAAAGCGCGTGGTTTCTGACCCATGCCGATCATTTTATCGATAAAGGTCTTTTTTTCTTTGCTGGTTCTAAGGAAATTTTCAATATCAATGCGAACATCTTCGCCAACTTTACAGACAATGCTTTTTTGCACGATATACTGGCGGCATAATTCCTCGGGGGCATCTTTCAAAGCCCCATTGGCGTAGCCGGTCGGGAAATGGCTGTCATCCAGGATCCACACCTTCATCGAACGTTTGCGTGCTTCATCAAGGATAATGTCCATATCCTGCCACCACTTTTGACCGCAGAAATCGGGATGCGGACGACTTTCAACACAGATCGCGCCGATATTGCTTTGTTGGATGACCGCCATATATTTGCGCAATGTGGCGTCATCCTCGCCATGCTGCCAGAAAAATGGCAGGATGTAATTTCCGCCCTTGCCATCTAGAAGATTCTTTATTTTTGAATTCATTTGATATTTTTTCCTTTGTGCATTAAGGTGAGTTCTATCTGTTAAATATAATCCTCGATCCGCCACTCATTTTTCCATTCGATGACTGGTCTTTCGCCTTCCCATCTTATCGGTAACCAGACATAATCCGCGATACTTGTGTTGTTAAAATACAACTTCTTTCTCCCGGAAAGTGGACCTGCTTCCTTGGTCGTCTCATCGGGTCCCATGTTTTTCAGGTTTCGTTCATTTTGCATCGCTTTTTCTATCGTCTTGAGTACTTGTTGGGTTAACCAGGCATTAAATCTGCCGGGCTTCCAACGATCAGCGCAAGCAATGTGAAGGTCGGTGCCAGGCACTTTCAGCACACAGGAGATCTGCGAAGCAAACGATGTGTGGGTCTCATCCCCGGGATGGGGATCGCCCAGGTCTACATATTCAGCGTGGAAATCATTAAACACCGCCACCCTGCTGGGGTTGGGGAAATAGCCAGTGGTACCGGATGTAAAGAGGTAATGTTTTCCTTTACGGGCAAAGTAAGCCGGGGCTTCACGGCTGAAAGGAGGGGTCAATCTCATATAATGCGTGGAGTATTCGCCTGTCACACCGGTGTAATCATCGGTCAGAGTGGCAGTCACGATCTCAAAGTGGGGCCGGTCAAAAATGAAGTATGCTTTCCCGCTTTCCTGGTCGATCACCAGTGTGAAATCGCCGGTGTCCATCTTCAATGGCTTATAGACCTTGTGAACAAACTCGTAAGGTCCAAAAAAGTCGTCTGCCTGCATCACGCTCATGAACTGGTTTGTCAAACCAGCCATGATCTTCAACCAGGCGATATACTTTCCGGTCTTCGCACAATAGATGATATGCGGTCGATCCATGCAGTATGTCGGGTGGAGCGGTGATTGCAGGTCATCCGGTTGAGGTGGAATGATCAATCCTCTATCCTCCCAGTTATAGAGATCACTGGATGTATAACAGCGCACTCCCCAATGCCAGACAGCCCGCAGAGGCTTGGTATGTTCTTTGTTCTCACCATACCAGTAATACAAGCCATCTTTGTAAAACACGCTACCGCCATGTGCTTGGATCCTTTGTCCATGGGTGTCCAGCCAGACCTGTCCGGGTCTAATACTCGTATATTTCATTCACATCTCCTGGTCAAATTAACTGGAAGCCACTTTTTCAAATGAACTGTCTCACTAGACGACTTATTTCTTCACCTTGTTGAGCTGGGCATTCAGCGCGTACAACATCTCCTTGGGCAATTTATCACCCACCATCATGGCAATGCGTTCAATGGTAAATCCCATAGCCATTTTTGCCGATGCTTCGTTGCTCTTGAATTGGCTGCCCATGGCATTTTCTTCGCTCGACATGCGCTGCATCATCTGTCCCACAAGCCCTGCAGTCTGCGGGTTGCTCATCAGGTCTCCAATCGTATCCCGGATTGAAAAGTAACCCTCCGGGAATTCAAACCCAACCTGCTTCCCATCCTTGTCAAACCAGTTTGCCACCGAACCGGTGATGGCATTGAAAAAATAGCCCGGGTTGGGTTGCTCAACCCGTTTAATGGTACTCCTGTCGCTTAAAGCACCACAGGTTGCCTCAATTTCATTTTCGCCCTTTTTAAGTGGCACAGAGAATGAAAATACCTTTGATCCCTGTTGCTGCTCAAAAAAATCACCATTGACCCGCAGAGTCACGTTGTCCTGGTTGGTATAGACCTTGACCTGTGTGATCTCCTCACAACGATCTACATAGCGCTTGCCGGTGATATGTACAAAAGGATCCTTGGAAAAATGGGCTTTATGAATAAAAAAGCTGTCTTTCCTGGTCTTGCGATCAAAGGTCACCAAACCCTTGTGGTTCTCACCAGGTACCCCCCCTTCATTTCGTATATCTGAACCAAAGTCAAACATGTTCCAACAGTAACTACCCCAGATGAAAGGTCTGCTCATAATGGCATCCAGTAGGTCCTCGTGGTAATAAGCCTGGTATTCCTCGCTGTAATCGCCCTGTCTTGGCTCGGATGTATGCCATTTAAGCACCGCCTCACAGCCATACTCAGAAAACCCTAAGGCCACATCCGGCCTTTCTTTATGGAAATTATCCAGCCATGGACCGTTCATATCCACTGTGCCGCCATACCAGCCAAAATAATGGTTGTAGGCACTGAGATCCGATAATCCGACCATGGGGCTGTCGATCTCCAACATGCCGATATGCGCCATGACTGTGGACCGGGTCTTATCCAGGGTATGTACCAGGTCGTTCAATTCGTGATGGATCCGGATCAATTCATCTGACACGCCATCAAAGGTGATTTCGTTGGATAATCCCCAGCAGACGATTGACGGGTGATTGTAATTCTGGATGACCAGTTCTTTCATCTGCGAAATGGCATTATCATGGCCGTTGCCAAGCATCTTCGAGATGAATGGGATCTCCGCCCACACCACCATACCGTGTGCATCACACAGGTCATAGAAATACTGATCATGCTGGTAATGTGCCAGGCGAATGGTGTTGGCCCCCACCTCCTTGATCAGTTCGATATCCTCCAGGTGATCTGCCTTGCTGATTGCATTGCCGATTCCGGGGCGGTCCTGGTGGCGGTTGACACCCCGCAGAGGGTAACTTCTGCCATTGAGGAAAAAACCTTTGTCCTTATCCACATGGAATGAACGAATCCCAAAATGAACCTGCTGTTCGTCCAGAACCGTCCCAACAGAATTGATGATCTGCACTTTTGCAATATACAAATAGGGGTCCTCCAACCCATTCCACAGGTGGGGCTTAGCGATCTCCAATAAAAAGCTGGGGTTTTCAGCAGGCTGGGCAACTTCCCAAACGTTCTTCCCTTCACCATCCAGGATTTGTAGCTTGAGGGTTTGTCCGGGTTGAGGATAGCTGACATAGGCATCCACAGTGACATGTGCGTGATCGCCTTCAACCACTGGTGTCACTGCCACGCCACTACCGCCAAAGTGATCCAGGTCAAAATGGCTCTTCTCGACCATGATGAGGTTGACATCCCGATACAAGCCACCATAAAAGGTGAAATCTGCCATTTGTGGATAGCAAAAATCATTGATCCCATTATCTACCGCCACAATCAAGTGGTTGTCGGTATTAAACTTTAACTGCGCGGTAATGTTAACCCGGAAGGTTGAATAGCCACCCTCGTGGTGGCCAACCTTTTCGCCATTGAGATAAACATCGGCAATTGATGCAGCAGCATTGAATTCAAGGTAGATCTCTTTACCATCTGTTTGTGCAAGTTTGAGATCTTTCTTGTACCAGCAGCGTCCACGGTAGTAATCCCCCCCACCATCCTGTCCATCCTTTCCATTCCAGGTATGCGGCAGGTTGATAGGCTCACCAGCACGGTTTTGAACCTGCTCTAAAGTGATATTCTCCTTAATAAATTTCCAGTCGGCATTGATGTTGATCTTCTCTCTCATAGTTGCACCTTTATCGCTTCAGTTTTTGTAAACCTAAATTCTGTAAGCAGTATTTCGCAGGATCACGGTCATGATGCGGTATGCACACTGTTTGACATCCTCAACCGGTACTTGACCACCTTTGACTGCCTTATAGATGGCTTTTACCTCTTGGGGCGTGCCTGGCATGACCAGGTCATTGCCCGCACTCTGGCATTTTGAGGCATCCCCTTTGGTCTTGCCGCATGAAAACCAATCGGTCATCACCATCCCTCGAAAATCCCATTCACTGCGCAGCACCTTGGTCAGGGTATCATGGCAGTTAGGCGAATAAACATCATTGATCAGGTTGTAACTGGACATCAGCGCCAGGGGTTGCGATTCCTTGACTGCGATCTCAAATCCTTTCAGGTAGATCTCCCGTAATGCCCGCTCGGACAGGTTACTGGAACTGTGATCGCGGTTATCCTCCTGGTTATTGCAGCAGAAATGCTTGATCGTGGTGCCTTTTCCCTCGATCGATTGAACTCCTTTGGTCATCGCTGAAGCTATTTTGCCCGAGACCAGCGGATCTTCCGAAAAATACTCAAAATTCCTGCCACACAGCGGGTTGCGATGGATGTTCATCCCCGGTGCCAGCCAAAGCGTGACGCCAAATTCCTCCATTTCAATGCCGACCGCCCTACCAACCTTTGCAACCAAGTCGGGATTCCAGGTTTGTGCCAGCAGGGTACCCACCGGCCAGGCTGTCGCATACATACAATGAACCGGACCATCACTTTCTTTACCGATCATCATTTTCAATGATCTCGCAAACAAGCCAAAGTTGTATTCTGCCGGGATCTCCAGGATCCTGGGTGTGCCTTTCGCAGTTAAAACGAACCTGTTGGCCACGCTCAAACCGGCTGGTCCATCGGAAAGTGCTATATTGGGAATCCCGTGTGTCTTAAATAGATCATTGGTCGTCGAACCCGCCACGCCCAACACATTCACCAGGCGTCTGCCTCTCACCCCACCTCCAACCACCAGCTTGCAGAGCTCTTTATTGGAAAGTTTGTCCACGATCTCTTTAGCTCGCTTGTCGAAGTAAACTGGGGGATGTTGATAATCATGCGTCAAGGTTTCAAAGGCCGTAGGGTCGATCTTAATGTGCTGAAATTCTGCCAGGTCTTCTATATCTCTTGCTGGGGCAGCCAACTCCAGGAAATCAGCCTTCTTGGGGCAAATATTGGTGCATTTTTCGGTGATGACCTCTTCTTCCAGGTCCAACACACCAGCTACATCTGAATGACGGGAAGAATTTCCCACCCTGATCACATAAGCACCTTTGTCCAGGGTGTATTGCGCCTGGTCTTCATGGTATGTTGCACAAGTGCTCAGGTCAAAAGCCAGGTTGAGGTCCTGGCTGTCACCCGGCAACAGCTCATTCGTTTTTTGGAATGCCACCAGGCGTTGATACTCTTTTCCATCCGCAAATGGTGCACTGACATAAACTTGCACCACTTCCTTGCCAGGTACATTTCCACTGTTCTTGACTTTAATCGACAAATGGACTGATTTTCCATCAATTTCGACCTTTTCGGTCTGTAGGTCAAAGGTTGAATAAGAAAGGCCAAAACCAAATGGATAACGTGGTTTGACCTTAAAACTGTCAAAATAGCGGTACCCAACATAGATGCCCTCGGTGTAATCATCGTGTGTCGTATCCCCGTTGTTATGTGAGAAGGTGGCTGAGTTGGGATAATCGGCATATTCTTTTGCCCAGGTGGTGGTCAGTTTGCCGGATGGGTTGACCAGGCCGGAAAGGATATCGGCAAAGGCATTTCCTCCCTGCATCCCGCCCTGCACATAGTAAACCAGGCCTTTGATGTTGGGAATTTCATCAGCAAATGACAGGTCCAGCATCCCGCCGGCATTGATCACCACGATGACATTTTTATAACTCTGGGCAACCCTTTTAATCCCTTCGTACTCGACATCCGCCAGGTACCAGTCGCCTTTGGTGGCTGAGCGGTCACTCCCCTCCCCAGCCTGGCGCGCGATCACAAAGATCGCTGTATCTGTTTCTGATGATATATCACCGTTTTCAATGGGAATGCTCACTGGGTAAGTGAATGGCACCCGTCCCACGATACTGAGCGTTTTCATGGGGCTTAAAACATACTTGACCGCTTCCTCACGTGATTGTCGCCATGCCTTATGCAGATCCTGGTAATGCTTGTCAAATCGCTCGATCCATGGCTTGGTCAGGATCTCGTAACCAGCGTTTTCAAGCCCTTCTTCAATCGATACACTATGCCTTTCCTGTACCTTGCCGCTACCAGTGCCGCCTTTGACCGTCCTGCGGGCACCCGCTCCATACAAGGCGATCTTTTTTGTGCTGAGCGGCAGTACGCCCTCGTTGCGCAGCAGGACAAATCCTTCTGCTGCTGCCTGCCGGGCCAGTGCCATGTGATCTTTCTCCCTTTGTGAGATGGCTGTTCCTGGGTTAGTAAGTATGACCTGTTTCATTTATTATTCCTCATTTCGTGTTTATTCAGCTCTCAGCCTTAAGGTGCCTGGAACAAGTCCATCGGAATTGGCCTGAATCAGGATCTCCCCTGGTTGCCCCATACTGCAGATCACCGCCATCATGCGTCCCTGCCGGGTTTTATGGGTTGTACCGACATATAATTCTTCAGATTGTGGATCTGCGGATCCGACAGCAAGCAGGTTTCCGGCTCCGCTTACTTCAAAGTTGATCTCAGGTTCAGCGAATCGCACAACATTTCCCAGCGAATCAACCACTTCCACCGCTACATATACCAGGTCACCATAATTGCTCTTTATGCCAGCCCGGTCTGCCGTCAAGCGTATTGCCACGGGTTCGCCAACTGTGCATAGACTGGTACGATTGATCGCTTTCCCATCAACGTAACCAACCACTTCGATTGTGCCAGGTAGGTAGGTCACCTCAAAGGAGGTTTTATTCTTTTGAGCAGCCCCGGCTGGTTTTCGACCCGCCGAGACGCCATTGATCAACAATTCCACCTCATCATCGATGGCATACACATCCACCCGGGTGGGTTTGCCTTCCTGGCCCGGGAAACTCCAGCTATCAATCACCGGGTCCCAACCCCATGGGCCAAATTGCACTTTTTTACCAAAAAATTGGGGGTCCATGACAGCAATAAAAGGTTCACTCCGCACGCCCCACAGCAGGTCGCGAAAATAGGATTGCGGGCGTTTGAATCCACAGATATCAATATCTCCAGAGTTTGCCAAATGGATCGGCCAGGGATCGATGAATAAATAAGGGCGCGGGTCATCAACGGTGACCTTTCCCAGGCCAGATTCACCCAGGTAATCGACTGCAGTCCAGACAAAATCACCGATCACGTAAGGCAGTTGTTCAGTTTTCTTCCAGGAATCATAGGCAATATACGGATAGGTTTCTGTGCCAACCATGATCCGCGCTGGGAAGATTTTATGGTCAATCTCATAATGATATTCCAGGTAGTTGTAACCTACCACATCCAATGCGTCACAAAACGCTGCGGTCCGGTCATTCCAGATATCAAGTCTTGGGTCTTCAAGGACAATCTTTTTGAGGTCCAACATGATCATGGGCGAGACATCCAGGTTGACATTCATGCCTTTTGGCGCGTTACCCATGAAATCTTCGTATGGGAAGTGCAATGCAGAGGTTATCGGGCGACTGGGGTCCAGCCCATGGACAAAATCTGCCAGCTTATTTACCCAGGCATATCCATTCGAGAGACCCAGGCGTTCAGGAACCTCATTCCCGATCGACCAGAGGAAGATCGAGGGATGGTTACGATCGCGTTTGACCATAGATTCGGTGTCCCGATGCCACCAATCCTCAAAATAGAGGTGATAATCGTTCGGGTTCTTGCCAGTGCGCCAGCAGTCAAAGCTCTCATCGATCACCAGCATGCCCAGGCGGTCACATGCATCGAGCAAGGCAGGGGCTGGCGGGTTGTGGGAACAGCGGATGGCATTGAAACCGCTGGCTTTGAGCAGCTCAACCTTGCGCTGCTCTGCCCGGTCATAACTGGCAGCTCCCAGTAATCCATGGTCATGATGGACGCATCCCCCTTTGAGCTTCATAGAAACGCCATTCAAACTGAAACCGTGCTGTGCATCAAATGAAATGGCGCGGATACCAAAAGGGGTTCTTTCGGTGTCCATTGTTACACCGCCTGCTAACACTTCACTGACTAATGTATAAAGGTAAGGTTCATCCACTGACCACAATTGTACATTTTTGACCTTTAATGTTTGTTGAATAGTAGTCTTTGTAATGGGATCTTCCACCTGTTGAATCACTGTACCAACGGAATCCAGTATCTTTGAGCGCAGCATGGCACCTGCCAGGTTTCCTGCCACTTCAGTGGTCACCTGCACGGTGGAAAAAGTGCTGTCAACCAGCGGGGTGGTAACAAACACACCCCAGGGTTGGATATGTATGGCTCCGCCAAGGCGCAGCCAGGCATGCCGGTAAATACCTGACCCACTGTACCAGCGCGAGTTGGGCTGGGCGCTGTTGTTCACCACCACTTGCAGGGTGTTATCCTCACCGTATTTTATATAAGGAGTGAGATCAACCATGAAACTGGTATACCCATAGGGATGCAAGGCAACCAGCTGCCGGTTGATGGAAACTTCCGCATTCATATAAATGCCTTCAAACTCAACCTGGATACTTTTCCCTCGCCATTCCTCTGGAACCTGAAATTTTTTGCGGTATGTTACGATCCCACTCCAGGCATAACCGCCATCCTTTTCGGTCGGATAATCCCGGTTGCGCGGTTTGGTGATCGCCAGATCATGGGGCAAATTCACGCGCTGCCATTTGGCGATGACCGAGGCAAACATACCTGTCGCTTCGGTAAACTCCCAATCCAGGTCAAATAATTGTTTTTCCAATTCTTACACTCCTTGTGCATTCATATCTGTTCAGCAGGATTCAATGATCAACGATCATTTTTCGAAATAGGGGATGCCCTTTAACCTCAAATCGATTTCTTCCAATTGTTTTTCACTCAGGGTCTTGGCATACATGTTAATACCGCGCAGAGACAGTCCCAACACCATTTCAAGATCCTTGCTTGTCTCCAACCCTGGTATGGCCTCCAGGATGATCTCTTTGGCTTGCAGATTAGCCCAACACACTCTCAATGGCACATCAATGCTGAATTCCTGGGCATCGGAGGTGTTCATCATCCCCTGGAGTTCCTGGTCCATCGGGAAAGCGCCGAATAGCTTTTCGAGCCATGACAGGCACAATTCCATCCAGGTTGCCATGGCCGGGTTGACCAACTTGGAAATGCCATTGGAAGTATGGGGTTTGGCAAGCGACAAACCATGCGTGCCATCCTGGAAGATATGCAGTTCAAAAGGAACTTTTGCCAGGTCAAGTGCTGCAGCAAATTTCAGCGAATTTTCAACCGGCACCAGGCTGTCGTTGGCAGTGGAAAAAATAAAGCTTGGGGGCGTATTTTTATCCACTTGCTTTTCAAGCGAGGGAACCCCGCTGGTTACATTGCTGCTGGTCCTTTCCAGGATGGCTGGGTAGCCCAGGATAAGAGCATTGGGACGGATCCTGCCCATGGTACCCAGGGCAGCTGCCAGGTGTCCTCCGGCAGAGAAACCGCACACTGCGATCCGATCCGGGTCAATATACCATTCAACTGCATGGGTGCGCACCAGTTCAAGCGCTTCTTCTGCATCCCGCAGCGGTTTGGGAAAGGTTGCATTCTCCCTGATCGAGTAGCGCAACACAAAAGCATGATATCCCTGGGAAAGGAACATCATTGCAATCGGCTCTGCTTCCCGATCGGATAGGATCCGATACCCGCCACCGGGAAAGATCATCACAGCCGGTCGTACTTTGGCATTGGCCATCTCATCCGAAGGGTCCAGCAGGTAGGTCGATAGCGTTACTTTCTCGTCTGTTTTTAATTGGATAACTTCAGTTTTCATCATTTCTCCTCAAGGGTTCCATTCCTGGCACCCGGATCGGTTCCTGAGTTGTTTTCAACTTCCTGTTCCATTTGGGCGATCTGTGCATACACCTGGTCCCTCTGCGATCGTTTCAATAACGGGTAAAAAACCATCACCAGCGCAGCAACCAGCGAGAAGAGTGCCGGGATGGCAAAGTTTGCCAAACCCAAGCCATTGAATAGCTTGGCAGGAATGGTGCTGGCATCCTGGAAAAGTGCCGCATCATAACCCACCCCGATCAGGATGGCACCCACCACGGCAGCTCCCAGGGCTGACTGGATCTTGCTGATGAATTGTCCCAATGCATTGATCATCCCCTGCATGCTTTTACCCATCTTGAACTTGTTGTAGTCCATGCATTCCATGCTGATCACATTGGTTGGTAGAAAGGCAAACGAATTTGCCAGGAAAAATCCTGCCAGCAACGGGATCAGCAAACCCTTGCTGGTGATCGGGCCTGCCAGGTTGATCACCCACAGGATAAGCAGGGGGATGGCACTCGCAGTGTATGCCAGGATCATCAACACCCCTGGAGAGAATATCCTGATCAAATATTTGGATAAAAAAGTCGCCAGCAGGATTGAAGCGATCATCACTGTGCCGGTCAGTATCGACATTTTTCCCAGGTTCTCTGCCCCAAAGGCATACTTCAAGTAATACATCAAAGTCGCCTGGACAAGAATGAACACAAATCCGCTAAATAACTGGGAAATGAGCGAAACCAGCAAGGGTTTGTTAACTTTTAACATGGTCAGGACATCTTTGAAGCGCACCACCTCTTCTTCCACACTGCTGGTACCTTCTTTGACCAGGGAGATGCCCAGCAGGGCGATCGCTGCTGCCGGCAGGATGAAGAGGATCACCGCCAGCCCGATATTGGGCGTAATACCATCCGGCCCCAGGGCGATGGCAATGACCATGAAAAGCGACAGGAGGGATGAGAAAATGAGGGTCACGATCCTGGGTGCTACCAGCAGTTTGGCCCGCACTTCTGCATCCTTGCTCAGCGATTGGATCATCGGGTTGATGGGCATAAAAGTGAAGGCGATATCGAACAGGATGTAAAAGACGTACAACCAGGCTACTTTTAATACATCAGTCAGGCTGGATGGAATATTGAACAGGGCGATGACCAATATCACCGAAGCGATCGTCCCACCGAGCATGTAGGGCTTGAATTTTCCGATCCTGGTGCGCTTGCTGCGATCCATGACAAAGCCTAACAGGGGGCTGTTTAGACCATCCCAGATGCGGCCGATCAGCAGCATGATGGTCGCCACCGAGGCTGCCTTACCGGCGACCCCCGTATAGATCCCGGCATAATCGGTGATATAGAGCATCAGGTAACCGGATATAAAACCGGTGGCGATGACATGCGCCAAGCCCATCACAGACACGCCAAACACGGTCCGCAGGTCCTGGGGATATTGCTGCCTAGTGCTTGCCATGATCAAATGCGTCTTGCTGGGTTCATTGTGCCATTTTCCCCAGGTAGTACAGGCTTTCTTTGGGCTTACGGGTCTGGGTAGCCCTATCCACCGCGATCAGACCGAAGGTCATTGAGAAACCTTTATGCCACTCAAAATTATCCAACAGCGTCCAATGCAGGTATCCTTTGACCGGGATCCCTTCAGCAATGCAGTCCATGACCCCTGCGGTCGCCTGCTCGATGAAGGCCACCCGCCGGGTATCGTCCGCGGTGCCAATGCCATTCTCGGTGACGATGATGGGGATGGGCAGCACTTTTGCCACTTTGCGGATCACATTGCCCAGTGCCTGGGGGTAGAACTCATAACCCATTTGGGTTCTTTCCACACCATCTGGCACGGGCTGGGCTCCTTTGTCATCGATCAATTTACGGGTGTAATTCTGCACCCCGATAAAATCATCGTTCTTGATATATGGCAGGTAATGCAGGAGCTCATCGTTCCATTCAGACTCGGCCAACAACTCGCCACCCGGCAGGGGTTGCAAGTCATGCAGGGACAGGGTTATCCCCACCTGGAGGTGCGGGCAGGCGGCTTTCATCGCATCGCGGGCTGCCTCATGGGCCTGCATGGTAAGAACATCGCCATCTTTTGTGCGCACATCAAGGAAAGTATGGAGGTTACGGGGATCGGAAATCCCAAACGCCTGCGCGATCTCCAACATTTGGGCCACCCTTTCCTTTGGAGGCTCAAAATTCATCCCTACCTGCAGGTTGATGCCCAGCTGGCGCATATAATCCCTGGAAATGGCAGCGATCTGCAAGCCCATATTGGCTTCGTTGATCGTACACACATAGCTCATTAATTCGCCCAACTTGCCAACCACGTACTCGCAGTATTTCTTGAAACGATCAATCACTTCCGGGCTCTCCCACCCGCCCTGGCTGATCAACCACCTTGGCGAGGAAAAGTGATGCATGGTCACGATGGGTGTCACCCCACACTCATGACAGCACTCTAATACCTTGCGGTAATGCGCGATCTCCAGCTCATCAAATTTGCCTTGTTCAGGCTCGATACGTGCCCACTCAATGGAAAAACGGTAGGCATTTAAACCCGCCTCAGCCAGCAAGCGGATATCCTCTTCGTACCGATGATAGTGATCTACCGCATCGAGTGAGGGTTCCGTAAACATGCTGTGGGGCAGATTCTCCATGAGCCAGAAATCACTGTGGATGTTATTGCCTTCCACCTGGTGTGCTGCTGTAGCCGCACCGACTAAAAAGCCTTTATCAAACTGTTTCATCAGATAAATCTCCTCTTTCACCACACGATGAGATCGATGCAACACTTGTTGCATCGATCATTTTGCTAATTAATGATGATCAGCACTCTGATCATTTGCCATACATCACATCAGCCAGTCCCTGGAGGATGACGGTCACCTTGTCCGGATCATATTTGTAGAGAGCCTTGCCATAAGCTTCCCAATCCTGGTCGTTGTATGGATCTTTGGGGCCCTTGATAAAAGCGGGGATGTTCTTGTTCATGAACTCGTTGATATTGGTACTCACCTTTGCATAGACCTTGGCATCCTCTGCCTCCAGTTGATTGGTAAAGGACAGGGGTAACATGGCGGTATTCTCATACTTCATCCAGTGGGCAAAACTGTCGTTGTAGCCCTTGTCATTCCCCGCTTTACTGCTCAGAGAGAACAATTCGAGACCCGGTAAGCGACCTGCACCGATGGCTGTATTGAGACCATTTATGACAATCTCGGGGTAGATCTGGTAACGGGTCACACCGTCAGGGTCGACCACCATGCTATAGGCACCTTCGGTCATGCCATTTTCGGTCATGAATGGGTCCTGGATCTGCTCGTACTGCTCCTTGGAAAGACCGAAGTTTCTGACTACAGCACCGTCTAGGGAATACAAATAATCGAGGAAAGTGAACAGGGTCTCTATATCCTTTTCTTTGGCTGAGGGCGTAACAATGTAAGGTAACCCTTCCTGGGAACTGGTTAACATGGCATTCGGTACTTTATTTTGCTGCTCTTCTGTACCGTAGATATCATTGATCGGTTGCGGCGCGGCATACCCCACAAACCCAGCCAGCAGTGGATCGTCAGGGTTGGCTATCCTGCCACCCAGGGCATATGCGGAGCCCCACCACAAGCCCACCTTGCCAGAGAAGATCTTGGTCTTGTCGATCGAATAAAAGACGTCCGCTGTATGTTCCGGGAATGCCGTATCGATCCAGCCGTTCTTATACCAGGTGTTCATCGCCTGCAGGTAGGTGCGGAAAGTATCGCCTGTCCCGCCAAAAACGATCTGGTTATCCTCAGTTTTGTACCAGGTGTTGTTGCCACCACCAAACCCGCTCATCATGTCGCCTGACCCGATGAATCCTGGGTAGTACAGGCTCATGCAGTAGCCGTCGGTGATGCCCAGGTCTTCCATGGCAACGGTGAAGATGCCGAACATCCATTCCCAGTCGCTGATATAGATCGGGTCGGGGTTGCCGCTGGGGAATATGACATTGTCCTCCCAGCTGTCGATATTCGGTGTGCCATCCGGATTTGTCCTGGCATAGGCGCCGCTGAAGGCAGAGCCATCAACCGGGTTCTTGCCATACTTGACGATCCAATCACGCCGGTAGTGAAAACCGCCCCACATGTCAGGGGTCGTATCCGCATAGTTAAAGATCTGGATGAATCGTTTCTCACCGTCCACGATATTGGTGGCAGTGGCTTTCAGATCAGGGTGGGCATCGAGGAATGCCATGTAATTTGGCATGTATTTTTCCACGTATTCGGTGATATCCAGGGCGATCCCCTCTTCATATAGATCGGTTGCTTTACCCGAATATGCCGACAGGTCCATCACATCCATGTAATCACCTGTGGCGATCAGGGTGTTGAAATTGTCCGCTTCAGCACCAGAGACTGGTTGCACAAAACTCAGGTCAAGGTACTTCGGGTTACCTTTTTCATCTGTTCCGTAGGGTAAGGTCTCGAGGTACTGAACGCCTGGGATCTCCCCATAATCGGTGAAATGCCGGTCACCAGCGCGGATCCAGACAGTGTACTGCCGTTCAGCCGGCACAACGCGTTCGCCTGAAGCATTCTGCTCGCTTTTTGTACAGCCTGTGACCGGTAAGATCACGATCAAAACCAAAACTATATAAATAAATTTCTGCCAAAGTTTCATTTTCATTCTCCTTTACTCAAATTACGATTCATATTTACTTTCCATACAGTAAATCTATCATTTCCTGCAGAATGGTTGATGCCTTGTCAGGACCATACTTGTTTAATGCACTGACAAATGCGTTCCAATCATCGTCGTTAAATGGATCCTTAACTCCCTTGATAAAGGGGGGGACATTTTTCGTGGCAAACTCGTTGATATTGGTCACAATCTTGTTATAAGCATTTGCATCTTCTGTTGATAGTTGACTGAGGTCCTCAATCCACCCGGTGTTCTTATATTGTGTCCAACGACTGGTATTTTTTAAGAAACCTGGCTTATACGAACCCGAACTTAACATTGTGGCTTGAAGATTAAGTCCTGGTAATCGAGCAGGGCGTAAAGTCGACAGCGTCCCTGAATCTGCTACTTCGGGGTAGAGTTCGTAGCGTGTTTCGCCATTTTCCTCAACCAGGGTATATACACCCCGGGTGAAACCATTATCAGTCATGAATTTGTTCCTTGTGAGTTCATACTGCTCCTGGTTCAGGCCAAAGGAAAACGCTATCGCATTACCCTGCAGGTCATAAAGAGAGTCAAGGAAGGTAAAGAGTGTTTCGAGATCCTTATCCTTGGCAGCAGTGGTTACCATCGAGGTTCCCTCAGCCTGGCTTATCTGGTAAAAAGTGAACGGGATCTTGTTCTTTTGGTCTTTGCTGCCATAAATATCGTTGATCGGTTGTGCAGCAGAGAAACTCACGTAATCCTTCAGCAGGGGTTCTTCGGGGTTGACCAGGTTTCCGCCCAAAGTAGCCTGCGCACCCCACCACAGGCCAACTTTACCTGAATAAATTCTGGTATTGTCGATCATGAAAAAATTGTCCGAGGTGTGCTCAGGAAAAGCCTTGTCGATCCAGCCATTTTTATACCATGTGTTCATGGCTTGCAGATAAGTGCGAAAATCATCTGAGGTCATACCAAAATTGACTTCCAGGTCCGATGTTTTGTACCAGGTCGGACCACCACCCCCAAACGCAGAAACCAGGTCACCAGTTGCCAGGTAACCGGGGTAGTACAGGCTCAAGCAATAACCGTCTGATATTTCCTGGCTATCCAATGCCACATCGAAGATTTTAAACATCCATTCCCAGTCGCTGAGATAAACCGGGTCAGGTCCCCCGCTGGGAAAGACCACATTATCCTGCCAGCTATCCAGGTCAACGCTGCCATCGGCATTAGTTATCGTATATGCACCGCTGAATGCGGAACCATCTACTGGATTTTGACCATATTTTACGATCCAGTCCCGACGATACTGGTAACCTCCCCACATTTTCTTTATCCCGGAGCCATAATTATTAAGCACAAGGAAGCGTTTCTCGCCATCAATGATATTGGTGGCAGTGGCTTTAAGATCGGGGAATTGATCAAGAAATGCCAGGTAATGGGGCATGTATTTCTTAACATATTCAGTGATATCCATGGCAACGCCCTGTTCATAGAGGTCTATTGGAGAAGCGTTGGTCCCGGTGAGTTGCATGACATCCATGTAATCGCCAGTCGCGATCAGGGTATTGAAGTTGTCCTGTTCAGCCCCCGACACGGGGATGTAGAAACTTAAATCCAGGTACTTGGGATTGCCTTTCTCATCTGTGCCATATGGTAGCATTTCGAGGTACTCGATCCCGGGATTTTCATTGTAATCAGTGTAGTTTGACTCACCGGTTCGAATCCAGAAGGAATATTGCCGTACTTCGGGAACGGTCTTGTCAGCACCAGGTGTAGGTTCACTGCTTTCCGTCTTTTGACTACCACAGGCGACGAGTGGTAACAATATGGCAAACAAGATGACCAAAGAAATAAATTTTTTCATGTTTTCGACTCTTTCAAATCAATTTCTCAAATAGAATCAGATGTATAAGAAAGCAAAATCCATAAATAATATCTTTAGCAAGGAATCACGACCTTCTTTTGATTACAGGTTAATTCCTTTTCCTATTTTTTTGTCCAAAATCATCAAAATTCAACAGATAGAGTTTCATCAACTTCCTTGCCAAGGTTTTTATAGTGCTGAGCCCGGATGATCATATCAAAAATTCTAATCTGAACAGCCACTTTTAAAACCCTTACAGCCGATTTTCTCGGAATAACGAGAACCCCATCATCGTCAGCACAAACAATATCTCCCGGCCTGACGCACACCCCTGCACATGTTACCGGTCCCTGGGTAGAAACACATTCTAAACGGCCGTAATAATGGTTGAAAGTGCGTTTTGTTGCACATATATTCATTCCTTCAAGATTACACTCATAAGAATCACGAACACCACCATCAATGACTATACCGGAGACACCCTGCTCTGTCCAACCCATGCTATTTTCTGATCCAACAATGCCTGCTGGATATCCTCCAGCATCAAAGACAAGTACCTTGTCTTTGAGAGGCTCCTTGGCGATATGACTTAAATAATCGAATTCTCCACCTAAATAGTTCCTTAATCCTTCAGTAAAATATTGAGCATTGTTTTCAAAATTATTTGAGTGTTTTTGGGTGGGTACGAATTTTACTGTATACGCAAATCCCGCAAAGCTTATCGCGGATCTGATCGGTCGCATCTCAGTCGACATGGTACCGGTATTGACAAGTCCGATCGCGTCCAATCCATCTGAAAGATCGGTTAACCTGCATTTACGAATGAGCTTAATGATCTCTTCATCAGTCATATCTTCATTAATATTGAGTTCTTCTATCTTCTTAAATCCAGCCATGAAATAGGCTGTGTATGCGGTTTTTTTGTCTTGATCCATGAAAAGTTCTCCTATTTTAGTAAATTGGACAATGAAGTTAATTCGCTGATAAATCTGGCAAAGGCGAGTCTCATTTTACGTGTCTTCGGTGTTTATTAGTTTTGGAATACCATATTCATCTTTGATCCTTTTAATGTTTTCAAATCCGAATAATTCTACGAGAAGGATCTCCGCAACATACAGAACAATACTTCCTGGCTCTAAATGGGCTGCGTAAGACTGTTCATGGTCTGTGATCGTCATATGTAAATGGGGAATACCATCAAGAATAATTCCCTGCAATGAAGCAAGTTCAAAGGCACCTTCAAGCATGATCATCTCTTCCTGTGGTATCTTTGCAGTATCTTTTACCCTGTGGAATGATGCCCTTTCAAGGGTACCAACTGCTGAAAGCACAACCGCGCTCTTGATATTTTCACTCTTGATAACGCTTTGGATCCCTTCCAGTAATCTCTCACCGCGATCAAGTTTTATCAATAGTGTCCTGCCAAAACCACATCCCCGAAATACTTGCATTAAATAACCTCCAACATTCCCATAGCGAACAGTATCTGTTAAGACAATCCGAAAACACCATCATTTTTCGTACAACTTGTCCAACAATGACTGCAGGATTACGGTTACCCGATCAGGTCCATACTTGTTCAGGGCATTTACAAAGGCATTCCAGTCCTCATCACTGAATGGGTCTTTGGGACCTTTGATAAAAGCCGGCACATTCTTGGTCTGGAATTCATACACAT
>CAYSZB010000029.1:0-7280 GCA_964435475.1 uncultured Anaerolineaceae bacterium
ACAATCTTCAGCCCCACTGTATCGCCGGGTTCTTCATGATCCTGGCATAGCACCCATCAAGTGCCAAAGCGCTGTGGTAGGTTGTGGTTGAGGGCGATGAACATGCTCCCCGGGAAACACCAACAGGCCTTGCAACACCTTAAGCGCCCGAAACCCAACAATCTTCAGCCCCACTGTATCGCCGGGTTCTTCATGATCCTGGCATAGCACCCCGGCAAGTGCCAAATCGCTGTAGTAGGTTGTGGTTGAGGGCGATGAACAAGCTCCCCGGGAAGCACTAACAGGCCTTGCAACGACTTAAGTGCCCGAAACCCAACACTCTAAAGCTTCCGATCATCAACCACCGGGTTTCCCATTTGGTCGCAAATGAACTTAAATCAGGCTGGTCTGACACACCCCTATATTCTGAGCCTGCTAAAAGCCCTCTCCCCTTATGATTTTTTAAAATGAGGGGAGAGGGTTGGGGTGAGGGGTCCCATCAGTTGGGGTCAAGGGCGCCTCAGAAACACCATCCCCTTCCACATCGACCTGAAGGTCTCCAAAACTCAATACCCATCTTCGCAACCAAACCCGATGTGCAGCGATGCCCCAAGCGCTAAACTTCGCAGCAGGGGTACATGTGCAGCGAACGTGCGAACTTGCGAACTTTGCGATCTTCCCCCCTCCAAGCTACTCTTTCAACCCCTGGCCTTCACGCCTTCCCGGAAGTCCAACCCGGTCGGTTCCTGGAATACCCTGAGCCCAAAGACATGCACCGCCGCAAGCAGGTGGTCGAAGATCGACGACTGGATCACCTCATACTCCTCCCACTTCGTTGTTTTCGTGAAGACATACAGTTCGATGGGCAGCCCGTCGGGCTTGGGTGCCAGGGTGCGCACCAGGAAGGGCAGGTTTTCGCTGTGGATCTCCGGTCGCTTCCTGAGATAGGCTTCAATATACGTGCGGTAGATCTCGCTGTTGGTCACCTGCGGTCCGTCCAGCGGCAGGTCATAATGGTCATGGTGCTCGCTGGCATAAGCCTCCAGCGCGGTGATCTTTTCAGCCAGCCAATCCGCCAGCAGGTCGATCTTCTGCAGCTCGCGCATCATCTCCAGGCTGCAGAACTGCACCGAGGTCTGGTCCAGCAGCACCGAGCGCTGGATGCGCCGCCCGCCGCTCTCCACCATGCCGCGCCAGTTGCGGAACGATACATCCAGGATCTTGTCAGTCGGGATGATGGTGTAGGTCATGTCAAAGTTGCGCACCTTGATGGTGTGCAGGTTGATGTTGACCACATCACCATCCGCATCATAGCTGGGCACCTCGATCCAGTCGCCCTCCTTGATCAAGTCATTGGCGGCGATCTGGATGCTCGAGACCAGTGAGAGTATCGTACCCTGGAAGATCAGCAGCAGCACCGCCGCCATGGCGCCCAGCGAAGTGAGCAGCACGGTGGGCGATTTATCGGTGATCAGCGTGATGCTGAGGATCAGTGCCACCGCCATGACCAGGATCTTTCCGATATCCAGGTACCCGGCAATGCTCACACCCTTATAGTTCGGGCGGCTTTCATAGATCACGTTGATCGCATTGAGGATCGAGACCAGGGTGATCGCTGAGAGCCACAGGATCAGGAACAGCGCCACCTTGGAAATGACCACCTGGTATTCAGGGAAAAGGCCTGCCGCCAGGTGGATCACGATCAGCGGTGCCAGCCATGCCACGCGGTATGGCTTCATATATTTCATCAGGATGTCATCGTACTTGTTGGCACTGCGTCTCGCCATGCCCATGAACCAGCGCGCCACAAGGTAGCGAAAGATGACAAAGGCGATGACGCTCAGGCCAAGCACCACGATGGCGGCATAGAGCGGTTGGGTTTGCAGGGTTTCGATCCACTGGGTGAAGTTCATGGTTCCTCCGGTTGGCATACAGGCAAAATTGAACGAAATTGTTAAACAACTATACGGAAAACCGGGCCTGAATTCAAGCCCTGTATAAGATGGGCTGCGGGTAAAATAACATCCATATGACACAACCGCCCCCACCCATGCAGCGCATCATCATCATTGGCAACGCCGGCAGCGGCAAGTCCACCCTGGCGGTCAAACTGGGCCAAAAGCTCAACCTGAGTGTGCACCACCTCGACCGCCTCTTCTGGACGCCCGGCTGGGTCTCCATCCCACGCGAGCAGTTCGCCGCCCTGCAGGCTGACCTGGTTGCCGGCGAGCGCTGGATCATCGACGGCAATTACAAAAGCACGCTCGACCTGCGCCTGGTAGCCTGCGACACGGTCATCTTCATGGACATGCCGCGCCTGGTCTGCCTGTGGAACGTGCTCAAGCGACGGGTGATGTATCATGGCAAGACCCGCCCGGACCTCTCCCCCGAATGCCCCGAAAAGATCGACCTGGAGTTCCTGCGCTGGATCTGGCACTTCAAACGCGACATCCGCCCGGGGATCGTGCAAAAACTGGCTACACTGGGCGAAGGAATACTGCGCATCCATTTGCGCTCGCGACGCGAAGTGCAGCGCTTTCTTGAAAGTCCTGATGCCGCGCCTGCTCAGCCACCGCCATACCAGCCTTAACCTGCCTGAGGTGGTTATAATTAAGGCAATACTGATTACCTCGGAGACTTCTTATGGGCGATAAAAAGCGTATTCTCATCCTGACCGCTGATGCAGGCTTTGGGCATCGCAGCGCTGCCAACGCCATCCAGGCCGCCCTGGAGGTAAAGCACGCTGCGGAGTGTGAGTGTCTCATCCTCAATCCGCTTGATGACAAACGCGCACCATTCTTCCTGCGCGACTCCGGGGCGGATTATGACCGCCTGATTCGCACCGCCCCCCAGCTTTACCGCCTGGGCTATGAAGCCAGTGACAATGACATTCCCACCCAGATCATGGAAAGCGCCCTGACCCTTGGGCTGTATGAGATCATGCAGGACATGGTCAAGGAACACAACCCCGATGCCATCGTCACCACCTATCCCCTTTACCAGGCACCATTGATCTCCTACTTCAAGCTTAACAAGTATTATGTACCACTGCTGACCGTGGTGACCGACCTGGTTTCGGTGCATCGCATGTGGTTTGCATCTGGCATTGAACAATGCCTGGTACCTACCAGCGAGGTGGAAGCCCTGGCCATCAAATATGATTTACCCCATAGCAGGATCCACATCACCGGCATCCCGGTCTCTCCTGACTTTAAACTCAAAAAGCGAAGTAAGAAGGAGATGCGTAAGGAACTGGGCTGGGATCCCAACCTGCCCACTTTCCTGGCTGTCGGCAGCCGGCGGGTGGACCAGCTGGTCGAGATGTTGAATGTGATCAACCACTTCGGGAGTAAATTGCAGGTGGTGGCAGTGGCAGGCAAGGATGAGGAACTGTTTGGCGAATTAAATAAGGTCGAGTGGCATATTCCTGCCCATGTATACGACTTCGTTGAAAATATGCCCGAGTTGATGATGGCTGCCGATGCCATAATCTGCAAAGCCGGTGGGCTGATCGTCACCGAATCACTGGCTTGCGGTCTGCCAATCCTGCTGATCGATGTCATCCCCGGCCAGGAGGAGGGCAACCGCGATTACGTGGTGGAACATGACGCTGGAGCAATGATCGATTCGCCCATGCAGATGCTGGAAACTCTCTCGCATTGGGTGGCGGATGGTGGAAAAGAATTGCGCCAGGTGGCCTGTAATTCACGCCGGGTTGGCAAGCCCAATTCAGCGTTTGAAGTGGCTAATCTTGCCTGGCGGGCAGCGCTGCATGGTCCAGTCAATAAGCGCGGCAGGTCTGGTTTGGGCCTTCCCGGATTAATGGAGTTGCTCACCCGCCACAACATCCCA
Source organism: uncultured Anaerolineaceae bacterium (assembly GCA_964435475.1). Classification (GTDB taxonomy): domain Bacteria; phylum Chloroflexota; class Anaerolineae; order Anaerolineales; family Anaerolineaceae; genus CAYSZB01. Next base: position 3,832 of record CAYSZB010000029.1, read on the forward strand.
TGGTCGAAAGAACCAGCTGCACCAAAGGAAACACAAAATGAAAACAAATGAAACTGAAGAAGAATTTAAGGTTTTTCCCCTGACCCCCGACCGCTGGGGTGATTTTGAGACCCTGTTTGGCGAAAAAGGCTCTGCCTGCGGCTGCTGGTGCCTGTGGTGGCGCATCCAGCGCAGTCAGTTCATGAAAATGAGCGTTGCTGAACGAAAAGCCAATATGCACGAGCTGGTCCAGGGCGGTACGATGCCCGGGGTGCTGCTCTATGAGGGCACACAGCCCATCGGCTGGTGTGCGATCTCGCCCAAAGAGGATCTTTATCCCCTGGCACACTCCAAAACGATCCTCCCGGTGGATGACCAACCCGCCTGGGCAATTGTGTGCTTTTTTGTCAACCGTGCCTACCGCCAAAAAGGATTAATGAAGGTGCTGGTCCGTGGGGCGATCGACTTTTCCAGGCAGCATGGGGCAAGGATCATCGAAGCCTACCCGAGCGACATGCAGTCGGATAAATTGGCGGGCAAGAAATTGACCGGTTACCATGGCTTCATGGGGATCGCTTCGGCGTTCCGTGAACTGGGCTTTGTGGAGGTCGGGCGGGTGAATGAAACCCAACTGATCATGCGTAATACCATTTAACGATGAAGGAGAAAAGATGATCCAAATTCAAGACTATACCAAAATGATCAAGAACGAACATGCCATGCTGCTGCAGCAGGTGGAGGGCTTGAGCCATGCCGACAGCCTGATCCAGCCCCAACCGGGCGGCAACTGCCTCAACTGGGTGCTGGGCCACCTGGCTGAAAACATGCAGAACATTTTGGGAATGCTGGACGCCCCCCACCCGGCAGGCATCCCGGACTACAAACGCTACGGCTACGGCTCTGAACCGGTCACCGCTGATGCGCCGGACGTTGTGCGCCTTGAGACCATCGTGGCGCATTACGGGCTGCTGAGCGATGCCATTTGTGCCCGCCTGGAACAGATGTCAGAAGCGCAGTTTGAGGAAGAAATCGAGATGTGGCAAGGGAAGAAAACCCGCGGCTGGGCAGCTTTCTTTTTATTCTTCCACAACACCTACCACCTGGGTCAGTTGGAGCAACTGCGCAACCTGGCCGGGCGAACCGAAAAAGTGATCTAGGGGGAGCCCATGCCAAAAAAGAACCTGTTGCGTTATGTTCTGATCATTATCGGGGTGGGCATTTTGCAATACATCGCCGCCATGCTGGTCACCCTGGTCCTTTCGCTGATCTTCCCTGCCCTTGATAAGGCCATCTATGACAACCTGCCGCTTTTCGTGGTCACGCTTGGACTGACCTACTCGATCGGCATCTGGCTGGTTGGCTGGCTGGCGATCGCGCTCAAGTGGCGCCCCGTTAAGCATGAGTATGGGCTGCGCTTTTTAACCACGGTGATCGGCACCTACCTGTCGCTGATCATTGCCCTGCTGGTATACCCCCAACTCGAACCGGGCAACCCCTTCCTGTTCATCGCTGTGGTCACCGGCATCATTGGCTTTTTGGTGCCCGAGTGGCTGCCTGAAGAAAAAGAACAACCCGAACCCGTGAAATGAGGTAAGAAATGGTTGAACAGTCTGTATGGGATTGGCTCCTGGAACCCGCGGACCCCGGGGTGCGTTACCTGGCACTGCGCGACCTGGTTGGCAAGGCGCATGATGACCCCGAACTGGTTGCAGCCCGCCTGGCAGCCCACGAAAAGGGACCGATCGCCAACATCCTTGACCACATGCAGCCCGAAGGCTGGTGGGAAAAACCCGGACCCGGCTATGGGCCGAAATACCGCTCGACGGTCTGGGCGGTCATCCTGCTGGCACAGTTGGGTGCCTCGATTGACCAGGACGAACGCCTCGCCCGGGCATGCACTTACATGCTCGACAATGCCCTTTCTGAAAGCGGCGGTTTTTCATGCAACCGTGCCCCGGGCGGCACCTTTGACTGCCTGCAGGGCAACCTGTGCTGGGCACTGACCACCCTGGGTTGTGAGGACCCGCGGTTGGAAAAAGCATATCACTGGCTGGCGGTCAGCCAGACCGGTGAGGGCCTTGCCCCCAAAAACGCCAAAGACACTCCCATGCGCTATTATGCCTACAAAAGCGGTCCCAACTTCACCTGCGGCGCCAACCACGAACTGCCCTGCGCCTGGGGGGCAACCAAGGTGCTGCGGGCACTGGGCAGCATTCCGCCAGCAAAGCAAACCCCTCAGACCATGAAGGCCATTGACCTGGCAGTGGACTTCTTTTTCAGTGTCGAACCCACCACGGCAGCCTGGCCTTACAAGGAAAGGATCAACAGCACCTGGTGGCAGTTCGGTTTCCCGGTATTTTACAACACCGACCTGCTGCAGGTGGCTGAGGCGCTGGCAGATGTTGGCCATGCCAATGACCCGCGCCTGGCATCCACCCTTGAGCTGATCCGTTCCAGGCGCGATGAAGATGGGCGCTGGACACTGGAACATGATTACCGCAACAAGACCTGGGGTAACTACGGCAAAAAAGGCCAGCCCAATAAATGGGTCACCCTGAGAGCGTTAAGAGTGCTGCAAAAGGCTGGATAAGGGAATTGAAATGAAAAACGATCCAAGACCGAGGCACAAACCCATAGTCCTGGTCTTGCGCTGGCTGGCACGCACCTGGAGCCTGCTGGTGCTAATCCTTGCCCTGGTGATCGCCCTATCCCCCGACCCGTACCAGACCCATGCCATGACCCTGGAAGAGGGTTTCATGCTCAGCCTGTGGGCCATCCCCATCCTTGGGTTAATCCTGGCATGGTGGAAGGAAAAACCGGGGGCGATCATCACGCTCACCTCCATTGTCCTGCGCGAAGTGATCTATATCATGACGCATCGCGATTGGACGGTTAATTTCCTGCTGGTCTGGGCGCTGGTCGTGCCGCCGGCGATCATGTACCTGGTCGCCTGGAAGCTGGACCACCCATCCAGGGTCGAAAGTAAGCCCACCACCGGGGAGATCTGACCGCCCGGGGGCTTGCCGCTACCTCAGTCGATGAGCGGCAGGAATACCTTGAATACCGGCGCAACACCCATCCCCTGGATGGCAAAAGTATAGGGGGCTTCGTCACTGTCATTGTTGGCAATGCTGATGGTGGCGTGCCGCATACCCGCCGCAGTTGGTGAAAACCTGACCGTGAAGGTAACCGAGCCATTCCCGACAATCACTGCACCAGGCTGGGTCACAACCGAAAAATCAGCCGCGTCCACCCCGCTGATGCTCACCACGGGCGTCCCGCTCAAGTTCAATGTCTCATCGCCGAGGTTCTCGATGGTAAAGGTGACTTCAGCCGGGCTTTCACCCAGCACAACGCTGCCCAGGTCCGTCCCATCCCAGCTGACCGGCACCAGGTCACCGTTGTAGATGCTCATCCCCGCACCCTGCAGGTTGATCTCCTGCATCAGCGAGGCATTGTGTTCCCAGGCA
>CAYSZB010000029.1:7380-27533 GCA_964435475.1 uncultured Anaerolineaceae bacterium
GTGGTAATCGCCGATTGAAGGGTTCACAAACTGGGGGTTCTGGTAGAAATTGCCATTTGAGCCAACAAAACGGGGGTCCGTCAGCAGGGAGTTGATCACGCTGTCCGGTGTTTCCGACCCGCGGATGATATCCCCAAAGCCATTGCCATACAGGATGGTATTGGCAATGGTCACACCTGTAATGGGGTTGCCCACATACTTGGTATGGATGCTCAACCCGCTGGCCCAACTGCTGGCCATCCCGTTATTCACCAGGGTCTGGTTGCGGATGGCGACGTTGCTAATCTGGTTTCCCGGGCTGTTCCAATCATTGCCGGTAAGCAATATCCCGCAATCCCGCGAACCCACCACAAAATTATCCTGCAGCACGATGTTCTCAAAGAGGTTATTCAGTGCGCCATCACTGCCCGCAGCCAGGTAAATGCCGTTGGCGTAGGAGGAAGTGATGTGATTGCCTGCGATCAGCACGTTGGATGTCGTATTATGGTTTGCACCATAACCGGTTGCCCCGCCAAAATGGATCCCGCCTGAGACCATGGTGTTACCGGTGATGCTGACGTTGGTCACCTGGTTGTTGGTCGAATAGTTGCCTGCTTCGGTGACAAACTCGATGGCCACATGCGAGGTGTCGATGTAATTATCGGCGATCACCACCCCATCCACGGTGTTATTGTGGCACAAAGCGTCGTTACTGCCGGCGATGAGGATGGTGCTTTCGTAGTGATTTAGCAACCGGTTGCCGCGGATCTCGATATCCCGGATGGTATTGCCGGTCAGCCCGACGGAGGCTGAGGTTGAGACAAAGATGCCAATGTCTACACCAGGATTGTCAATGGTGTTGTCAATGATGGAAATCCCTGAGATCGTGTTATCAACTGACCCACTGCCCATCCCGGCGATCACCGAAACCCCACCCATGCAGTTCTGCAGGGTATTGGAAACGATCTCTACATTGCGGATGGTCACACCCTGCATGGTGTAAGGCATGACCGATATCGCCGCATACGGCATATTGGAGATCGTGTTTTGATACAACACTATGTTTTCGACCAAACTCTTGCCACTGCCGGCATCGGGGGTGATGTTGACACCGTGTTTCTTATAATTCTGGATGGTCAAGCCTTTAATCACTACATTTGAAGCGCCGTTGATGTCAAAGCCGTTGAAACCAGCCGCGCCAGTGCCGTCGATGGTGATGTCAGGGCTGGCGTCACCGTCAATATTGCCGTCAATGACCAGGTTTCCCCGGGTGATGAAGGGCAGTGACCCGCTGATATGGATCACCGACCCCAGCAGGGGTGCATTAAAAGTGATGGTCTCATAGCCAACCGTGGCTTCTGCCGCCTGCATCGCCTCGGAAAGGGAAATACCATCCGGTCCGGGGTTGACTTTCAATGCCGCCGGGCTGGATGTATCCCCGTTGATCTCCTCGCTGGCATTGGTGACCAGGATATGTTCACCGTTTGGTATCACCCGGGTGGCAGGTGCCTCTGCGGATACCTTTCCGTGTTGGTCAGCGGGTGAACAAACAGACAAGCATAAGATGAAACTGACAATATAAATGAAAAAGGAAATGCCTGATCTTCTAATGGACATAAATTCGCCTCTGTGTTACACATACCGACCCACCAGGGTGGGTCAATTTTTGTGGGTGGTGTTTTGTGGAAAGATTATAAACCTGCCAGGGCTTGATCTCCTGGAATTGACAGGATATTCCTCCATCAATATCGGTCCCCCTGCCAGATTATGCTATACTTGCAGGGAATTTTCAGCTGAGGAGAAGTCAATGAGCAAAACCAAATTCAAAACACCCATGGCAGTAACCATCCTGCGTACCATCGCGGTCCTCTGGACCCTGGCAGCCCTGGTGGACGCCGCCCTGCTGGTCATCGGCAAAGGCCAGGCACGGGATTTTAATGATTGGCCATTGCTGGCCCTGTGGGGCGTGGCGATCGTTGGGCTGGTTTTGGCATGGAAGTGGAACCTGCTAGGTGGCATCATTGCCATTGCCTTCACCGCCCTGCACGACATCCTGGCCCTGATCCTCAACGGCAGTTGGCTGCCCGGTTACATGATCATGTGGGCCTTCATCATCCCGCCGGCGGTCCTCTTTATTATCGCCTGGGTGTTGGAGCGCAATGCCAGGCGCAAGTATGAGGCAGAGATCAAAAAGAGCCGCTCATACTACTCGATCCGCGGAAAATAATGCCCCCGATCCTGGCACGTTGTGGTTACCGCTGTGACCTGTGCCTGGCATACAGGCCAAACATCACCGCCCACCCCGAAAATGCACAGCTTTTGAGCGACGGCTGGTTCACCTACTTTGGTTTTCGCATCCCCCCGGAAAAGATCAACTGCCCGGGTTGTCTCTCAGCCAGCGCCGAAACCCTGGATACAGGCTGCCCGGTAAGACCCTGCGTGGTTGCCCGCGGGCTTGAAACCTGTGCCGCTTGTCCGGATTATGCCTGCGAGAAACTGCAGGAACGCCTGGTGACGTTCGAGGACATGGAACACAAAGCGGGTCACGCCATCATGCAAACAGATCGCACGAACTTCATCCTGCCCTATGAGAACAGGGTGCGCCTGGAAGCGCTGCGGGCAGCCAAAAAACAACCTTAAGTCATCCCGACCGGTTCGTACAACTTTTATCTTGACATCTTTTTCTATTTCGATAATAATCTAATTAGATACTTATCTATATTAAGGCGTGAAATGAACCATAACTTAAATCAGAAAGTATTACCGGTCATGCTGAAAGCACTGGCCGATGACAGCCGGTTGGCAATCCTGCGCCTGCTTAACCAGCATGAATATGCGGTTAGTGAATTGGCCCAGGCAACCAGCCTGACCGACCCTACCGTGTCACACCATTTGGCACGATTGCGTGAGGCAGGATTGGTCTCACTGCGCATGGCTGGCAACCAGCGTTATTACCGCGTCAATGATGAAGGATTGGTGCTCTTTAAACAGATGGCTGGTCAGATCGAACTCACTCCACCCGACCCCGCCCTGGATGTCTCTGACGACCGCTGGATCGCAGAGTTAGGTTGGGACGTACAGGATCAGCAGGTATTAAAAGAGCACACTCACAACGGCAGGTTGGTCAGCCTGCCCAATAAGCTTAAGAAAACCATCGTCATCCTGCGCTGGGTGGCCACCCTGTTTGAACCTGGAAAGTATTATTCCGAACCCGATGTGAACACCATACTCAAAGAAATCTACGCCTGGGACTATGTCAGCCTGCGGCGTGACCTGGTCGCCATGGGTTACCTGGAACGGGAAGCAGGTGGTGCCAGGTACTGGCTGGCTGGGGAAAAATAAAGGGGGGCTTGTCACCTGGTGATTTCTGTGGCCAAACACTTTATTTTTCACCCAATCTGCTATACACTTAAGCACAGCAGGTCAAAAGGAGAAAGTCAATATGAATATTGTTGACCAGGCTTATCAAAACCAGTTAAAGAACATGCAGCTACGCACTGGCAAATCCATGGATGAACTGATCGCCACGATCAAAGACAGCGGCTTGCAAAAACACGGCCAGATCCGCCAGATGCTCATCGACAAGCTTGGCATGGGTTATGGCGACGCGGTGACTTTGGCTTCCCACTACCTGGCACCGGCCAACCCGCCTGCCAAAACCTCCCAAACAGGGTCAGGTGACATTCTTGACACCCTGTACTCAGGCAGCAAGGTGGGCTTGCGTCCCATCCATGAGAAGGTTATGGCAGCGATCAGGCAATTTGGCGATTTTGAAGTCGCCCCCAAGAAAACCTACCTCAGCTTGCGCCTCAAACGCCAGTTTGCCATGCTGGGACCCGGTACCAAAGGGCGGGTGGAGTTGGGCTTGAACATGAAAGGGCTGGAAGGCACGGGTAGGCTGCTTGCCCAGGAACCGGGTGGCATGTGCCAGTACAAGGTCTTCATTTCATCACTCGATGAAGTGGATGCCGAATTGATCGCCTGGTTGCGTCGGGCTTACAATTCAGCCGGGTAGGCTATGATGAAAAGAGAACCCCTGATCAAATGTGAAGCATGTGGACATCAATTCGCGGCAACAAATCGCATTTGCCCCGAATGCCGCGCGGCATTGCCTGCCTGGATTAAATGCCCCACCTGTGGCACCATCTACCGGTCAATAGTTGGTCAATGCCCTGCCTGTCATCCCCCCAAAAGCCCCATTTCCAAATATTACCGGGAGCACAAGGGCATTTTCCTGGCGGCTATCATTTTCCTGATCGCAATACTTTTTATCTTTATAGCCTCAGTTGTCACCAGCAGACAGGGAGTGAGGATCAGCCTGGTTGAACCACTGGTGATCGCAGCCATTTTTTCATTGTTCGCTTTTTACATGGCAGTCAGTATATCTTTAGGGTTCAATTGGTTATGGTTATTGTTAGGCTTAATCCCACTGTCATGGCTGCTTGTACCTCCCATACGCCTGGTGCTGGAACGCCGGAAATGCGCCACCAAGAGGGATTGGTGGGCTCTCGTCCTGACCAGCCTGTTAGCACCGCTATTTGGCTTTACCATATTATTTACCATTGTGTACGCAGTGAAATTATTTCTATCTGATTAATATGAGCGGTATTCAAAATTTCCACGAAATTGACAGCTTCCTGGGGTTCGCACAACCTGACCTTCGTGACATCGTTTTGGAACTGCGCAACCTGGTCAGCGAGGTGGCGCCGGGTGCCACGGAGGTGATCCGTGCCCGCACCCGCACGTTGAGCTATTTTTTCAGTGCCAACCGCGGCGGTCCGGTTAGTGCCGGCATCTGCGGCATCAGCCTGAAAGATGATCATGTGCGGCTCTTCTTCCCGCACGGCGCCTTCATCCCCGACCCGCAGGGCTTGCTGACCGGCAAAGGGGTCGCCATGCGCCACCTGGTATTGAAATCGTTTGAGGGGGTACCCTGGGATGCTGTTAAGGAACTGATCCGTGAGCATGCCAATTTTGACCCGCGATCGTTTCGGTTCTCATAACCCGGCACGACCCACCAGGGGCTATAATCGGTTGTAGATACCTGGCGATTGAAAGGAGCCGCACTCATGCCCTCAAAAGAACTTTTCCGCCCCCGCTTTCACTTTACCGCCCCACAGGGCTGGTTGAACGACCCGGTCGGCCTGGTCTTTTTCGCCGGCGAGTATCACCTCTTCTACCAGCACAATCCCAACGATGTCATGTGGGGCGCAATGCATTGGGGGCATGCCGTTAGCAACGACTTATTACATTGGCAGCACCTGCCGATCGCCCTTTCGCCCGACGAGCTGGGCACGATCTTCTCCGGGTCCGCTGCGGTGGACTGGCAGAACACCCTCGGCTTGCAGACAGGAAACAGGCCGGTGCTGGTGGCAGCCTACACCGCTGCCGGCGAACATGTCACACCTTCAAAGCCCTATACCCAGTGCCTGGCAACCAGCCGGGACAAAGGGCGCACCTGGCAGAAACATCCTGCCAACCCGCTGCTGGGCAACATCTCCGGCGGTGGGGACCGTGACCCGCGCATCTTCTGGCACGCCCCATCCAAATGCTGGGTCATGGTTTTATACCTGGACCAGGACCCATCCTTTGCCATCCTCAATTCCACTGACCTCTTGCATTGGCAGCAGGTCTCGCTGGTTCCCGGTTTTTATGAATGCCCCGACCTCTTTGAGCTGCCCATCGTGGAGCAGCCCGGCGAAACCCGCTGGGTGCTGGGCGGCGCCGATGGCGGATACCTGGTCGGGCGGTTTGACGGGCAGGTCTTCACCCCCGAAAGCGAAAAACTCACCCTGGATTTCGGCTATAACTTCTATGCCTCGCAAACCTGGAACGACATTCCACGCGAGGACGGGCGGCGCATCCAGATGACCTGGATGCGCGGCGGGCAGTACCCCGACATGCCCTTCAACCAGCAGATGAGCATTCCCTGCGAACTCACCCTGCACGAGACACCGGATGGCCTGCGCATGTTCCGCTGGCCGGTGCGGGAGGTTGAAACGCTGCATGGCGGCGCCGTCACGAACGACCAGGCGGTTGTCACCCCGGGCAGTGATCTGCTCCCGAACTTCGAGGAAAGCTGTTTTGACCTGGCTTTGGAACTTGACCTGGGCGATGTGCAGGGATTTACACTGGAAATCTTCGGTGAGAAGATCGTTTATGACAAATCATCCAGCCTGCTTGCCTGCTGCGATATGGAAGCACCGCTTGAGACCAGGCATGGGCAGTTATCGCTCAGGATCCTGGTGGATGTCACCTCATTTGAGATCTTTGCCTTCGGTGGGGTGTTTTCCATGTCCAGCTGCTTCCTGCCGCAGGATGGTGCCTGTCCTTTGCGCCTGCAAGTCAGCGCGGGCAGGTTGGTGGTAAAAGAAATGCGCTTAAACCCCATAAACTCGCTATAATCTGATTAAGTTTCCAACCGATAGGAGGTCAGATGGCACACCCGGATGATCGTAAAAATGAACCCGAAAGCCCGCCCAGCAAACTGTGGACCCGGCGGGGTGAGGACGACGTTGCCTACCAGCGCCAGGTGCAGGTCACCTGGTGGACCCTCCTGGGTGGCATTGCCGTCGGCGCATTATTGACCCAGTTCGAAGCGCTGCTGGAAGCGGTGAAAAGTGGACAGTGGTATTACCTGCTCTACTTTTTAGCCACCTGTTTTGTGTTGATCACTGCCTGGGCGCAAACTTCGTGGGGGGCACTGGTGCTTTATTGGCCGATCAGCGTGCCAACATCGATATTTATGTTCCTGGGAGGATTAAGCCAATCTCTGGCAGCGCTCAACATCACCCGCCCGGCATTGTGGACCGCCTGTGTTGTGGGAGTGTTAGTGTCCGCCTTGCTGATGCAGTTCGTTTTTATGAGACAGGATGGTTGGATTGCCATGCCAAAAGCCGCCATCCAAAGGGCAATTGTGGGCATTTGGATCTATGGCATCCTCATCCTGGTCGTCATCGGTGTCTCCATCTATCTTTTTATCTTTCCAACCCGCTGGGCTGAACTGACCTTTGGAGTGGTCGCGTTGGTACTTTCGATCTTTGCCCTTTACTGGCAGCACCTGGGTATGGTGGAAGAAAAGAAACGCATGCATATCGCCTGATCGATCTGAAAAAGCAATTTATAATTATGTCATTATTGCCAAGGAGTTTCTTCGATGCCAATTTGCCAGGGTTGTGGTTCCAGTTTTGATGACCAGTTCAAGTTCTGTCCCCAATGCGGTCGCGCCAAGCCCGAGCCGCTCAAAATCCAGGTGCAGGTCAATCTCGAAGACAAATGGGAAACCTGCAGGATTACCTGGCGGGAATACAAAGCGGGTGATATTCACCACTCCTACCGTACAGGATTCTGTGAATTTTTCGCCAATGCCCTCGGAGCCAATGGCTCCTATCTAGCAGGCGATTCGCCTCTATACCAGGTGAGTTCCGGGTTGACAAGTAAGGACGAATTTGACGGAACCAGGCCATGTCATGATTTCCTGCTCAAATACCTCGCCAGGGATGGCTGGGAGGACCCCAACCAGATGAACCTGTGGTGGGATATACAGCTCAGGCGGCGTCTCAAAGCCGACAATCCCAAACCCTGGAAGGTGTGGGTCGTTGGACACACGGGTGGGCTCAAACAGCATCATTTTTGCCTGATGCGGACAGGACGCGAAAGCCGTGATTACTTCCAGTATGTGGGAGAGTCTGCTGGTTTCAAGAAAGGTTTTTTCGAATACGAACTGGACGAAACCCCCGAACGAAGGCGGATCTTCGAAGAATTCAAACAACAGGTCATCGCCGATGGATATCAGCCGGTCGATCCTGAAGACAACGAAAGCTTGAAACTGGCCTTCAACCATGGAACAGGCGGCAGTATGCACTTTACATCACTGTTTACAACCAATATGTGGGCATACCAGGTGTTCCTGAAGCGCTAAATTTCTGATGACCGATCAACCGCTCGCACCCATCTCTTTTCAAGCCATCATCGAAGACTCCGGCAACGGCGGCGCATTCATCCGCATTCCCTTTGATGTGCAGGGCGTCTTCGGCAAAAAACGTGTCAAGGTCAAAGCCCTGATCGATGGCGAGCCCTACCGCGGCAGCCTGGTACGCATGGGCACGGACTGCGAGATCCTGGGCATCCTTAAAAGCATCCGCGAAAAGATCGGCAAGGGCATCGGCGACACGGTCGAGGTGGTTTTAGAAGAGGACCGCGCCGAACGGCTGGTCCAGGTGCCCGCAGACCTTGCCCGGGCATTGACCGAAAACCCGCCAGCGCTCGATCTTTTCAAGAAATTATCCTATACGCATCAAAAAGAGTATGTGCAGTGGGTTGAGGACGCCAAAAAGCTCGAAACCCGGCAACATAGGGTCAAAAAGGCCATCGATTTGCTCACCCAGGGCAATAAAACACGCTGATTTTGTGCTAAACTAAGTTTGGCCAGTTCTTTTATCCATTTATAAACTTATACGAGGTGTTCGCATGTCTGAATTTAAAGACACCATCCCCTGCCCGGTCTGTAAACTCGAGGTTGACCCGCAGGTTGAATTTTGCCCGGCCTGCGGTTACAAAGAGCCTGCCAAACCCCCGGTAGACTGGCAAAGAATTCCACTTACAACCAAAAACCCACAGGAGCGGTTGAATGCCATGACTCTGGAATTGGCACGCAAAGCCGCCGGTCCAACAAATTTCCGCTACCCGCCTGTTGAGAGCGTGTATATCTTCAAACCTGGTGGACATGTCTCCTCAAGATCGCTTCTTGCTATGCTGGTTGCCGGGCTGGCAACCTCAATCGCCGGGGGTCCTCTATTGTACTTGCTGGTCTACCTGCTTGGGTTGGGTGTGGCAGTATTGCTGGCAAACAACTCCAATTGTTTGGCGATCAGCGCTATATTGCTCTACTCGGTTGTGGCAGTCCCTGTCGGCTGTCTGATTGGTAATGCGGTCAGCCATGTCGCCATCAAAACACAATGTCGCAACCCAAGGACCGCCCAGGTGATCAGCCTGGTCAGCGCGGTAGCTTGCTTCATTTCTTACCTGGTGTTTTATACCCTGGTCCTGGGAGTTGGTGAGGGATTTGACTCATTAATTGATTTTCTCAAACTGGCAGCCTACCTGGTTTCAATGTCAATTGCCGCCTGGCGAAGCGCCAGGAGTGACATCGAAAAAACACCTTTCTGTGACCAGAGCCAGGAGTACATGAAAGCCATCAATTGGGGTGACCCGGTAAATGCCGGCTGGCCAATAGGCCTTGAAAGCCGCCTTTTGGATATTTTCCAATTGAGTAACTATAAGGATTTGCCCGGTTTACCACTTGAAAGAATCCAATTCTATCCCAGCCGGGTTATTGCAACTTTTTGGTACTGTGAGAAGTGTAAGGCCAATGGCTTTATTAACCTGGAAACAATCCTCGTCAAGCGAAAATTAGAAAATAATAAGGAGACGACAGAACAACAGAAACGCCTGGTCTATTCTGCCCAAATGAATCATGAGCAGATCTCTGAACTGCTGGCAATATCTGATAAAATCCAGTTACCGCCCAAGACCAAATAGCGAGACATTTGTCAAAGGAACCCCATGAAGAAAAGACTTATTCCCATCCTTATTTCGAGCCTGGTCGTCATCCTGGCGACGATCGCCTGCGGCTCGTCCACCCCCGAACCCACGCTCGACCCCAATGCTGAGCTGATCGCCTTCTCATCCACCCGCAAGGGCAACAACCTGGAGATCTTCGTCATGGATACCAGCGGCAAGGGCATTACCCGCCTGACCGATGAAAAAACCACCGATGGCTCGCCCAACTGGTCACCCGATGGCAGTCAGATCGTTTTCCACTCCAAGCGCAGTGGGCAGTTCAACTTATACATCATGAACGCCGATGGCAGCGGCTTGTTCCGCCTGACTGACCACTCCTGGGAAGACAAGGACCCCTGCTGGTCGCCGGATGGCGAATGGATCGCCTTCCACTCCTACCAGGCAGGACGGGCTGAACTTTTCTTGATCAAGCCGGATGGCACAGGGTTGGACAAGGTCGAAACAGATATCACCAACAGCGGTGCCAACAGCTATGCTCCCAACTGGTCGACTGATGGCACCCGGCTGGCGTTCTACTCAGACGCTGATGGTGACCTGGATATCTATAAAATTGACCTGGCGGTCGTGGATATCTTCGACGAAAACACCTTCGATTGGGTCGGGCAGAACCTGGTCCAGCTGACCAATTCCAACGGCGACGACATGTCACCGGCGTTCTCACCCGACGGCGGCAAGATCGCCTTTCACAGCAATAGAACAGGCCATTACGAGATCTGGTCCATGGACGTGGACGGCAGCAACCAGAACCAATTGACCACCAACGCCGACGGGCAGGCGGTGCGCGCCACCTGGTCGCCGGATGGGCTCAAACTGGCTTATGCAGTGATTGCTATGGATAACGAAAGTGCCGCCATCTGGTCGATCAACCGCGATGGCACCGCAGCGCTCAAACTGACCGACGGGTCCGCCCTGGATGCCGCACCCGCCTGGCAACCCTAAGGAGATAGCATGTCAAGACTGATCACATCCCAAAATCGCATTGTCAAAGCCCGCAAACTGATCCAGCAGGCCCGCGAGATACCCCTGCCGGACGACATGGGCTGGGGCAACTTCACCTACGTGGCCCAGGTGCGGGACACCCTGCGCCAGGCCTATGAGATGATCAAGTTCATCCCCAAGATGCCCGGCGCCAACCCGGAGCATAAAGCCGAAGCGTTGACGATCATGGACGAGATCAAGCAGGCTGAGGTCGAGATATTGAACAAGAGAACAGAGAATGAGGCATCATGAAATTTCAAACGATCCGTGACCGATTACAGGAAGCGCGCTGGTTGATCCATGATGCAGACAATCTGCCTCTCCCTGAACCAGGAAAACCAGGGCACTTGATGGATGGTATCCATTACTCTCAGAAAGTGAGAGACCTGCTGGACAAAGCCATGGATTTGATCAGACTGATCCCTAAGATGCAATCAGCTTCTGAACAAGATAAACAGGAAGCAGAGGCAATCTTAGAATTGTGCGAAGAGGTGCGTAAAAGGTGCTTGGACAAGGAGTTGAACAATGGTTTCGAGTAAAGCAACAACCGTCCAGGAATACATCACCAGCCTGCCGCCCGAAAAGGCAGAGGTCATCCACGGGATGCGCGAATTCATCCTGCAACACCTGCCGCAAGGCTACCAGGAAGTGATGAACTGGGGCATGATCTGTTACGAGGTGCCGCTGAGCATCTTCCCCGATACCTACAACAAGCAGCCGCTGGTCTATGCCGGCCTGGCCGCCCAGAAAAACTACCACTCGCTCTACCTGATGAACACCTATTGGGACAAAAGCAAGATGGATGCCCTGCTCGAAGCCTATGCCGAAATAAACAGGAAACCTGACATGGGCAAGTCCTGCCTGCACTTCAAGCAGCCCACCGACCTGCCGCTGGAGGCGATCGGGAAGATTATCGCCGCCACGCCATTAACGCAGTTTGTGGAAGATTACAGGAACCTGGTCAAGAGCAAGTCAAAGAAGTAACCCTGGTATAGAGAATTCCCTCCCTATTGCACCTGGAACAATTCGATCTTTTCAATACTTGAAATGCACGGCTCACCCGATGTCGTTTCGCACACCCTGCCCGTGACCCGCACCCGGTAGCCGACCACCGCATAGGTACCATCATCCAACCGCACCTGGATATCCGACCTGGTGTAGCCCTCGAACAATGCCTTCATCTGGTTGGGCTCGTCCCCCACCCTGACAAATATCGTGACATCCTGGGTGGTATTGGCAGGGTTCTCAAGCCGCAACCCGCACTCATCATCACAGTATGTGCTGCTGAACATCGCCAACCGCCCCACCAGGATCACCTTGCTGCCAACTTCATGATCGCCAATACTATCAAAGTTGACCTCCACTGGCATCGGGGTGGCGCTTGGACGGGGCGTGGCTGTCGGTCGCGGTGTTGCTGAAGGCAATGCTGTGTTGGTGACCATGACCATTTCAGTTGCCACAACCTGGTTTGATCTGTCTGGTAAATTGACCCCGCCACTGGAACCCAATACCCCGAATAATAAGGCGAACAGGAACCCGATGAGGGCGAGCGAGATAAAGATCACCGCCAGCAGGCGCCAGACAATGATCTGCTTTTCCAGCCGGATGCCATAGCGTCGCTCAATACTGCTGCTCAGCATATCAAAGCCTGACTTGAAGAAGTGCCCCCTCACCTTCAGTTCTTTGGGGGTGTTGGTTTTTGAAAGACCCTTGAGTTTAAGGATGTGGATGGCGCCAAAAGAGCGCATCACGCCCCCACTCAGGCGGCTGAACTCCTCCCGGCGGTGGTCATGAAACTCCAGCATTATCTCAGGTGGGTTCATCTCCACTTTTGAGATCTTGGCTTTGTTGACCACCAGGGTGCCAGCCACCAGGTCACCGATGCGCTGTTTGAGCGGCGTGGAAGCGATAACGATCGCCCCGATCAGGTTGTCCTCCAGCAGGCTGAAGAAACCACGGATGGCCGCCTGTCCCCAGTTCGCCTTCCCGCCATCCTTCTTGATCACCCGCAGGTAGTGCATGGCTTTGCCCGGCGTGGTGCCAGTGGCGCCTTCCCAGATGAAGAAATACAGGAACCACACCAGGGGAAGTAACAACAAAACCGAGGTGGTAAAAATGGCTGCCAGGCTGTCCGGGTTGATATTGCGGTAATTGAACAGGCGTGTCAGGTTGCCCATGGTACCGCCTACCATTGCCAGAATAATGATCAGGCTTGTGTAGATCAGTGCGATGAAAAAGAAGTCCAGGAACACACTGTCCAGGCGGTAAAAGACGCCCTCCCCTTTGATCGGCAGGATCTCCAGCGTCTCGCTTTTCGGCAAACCCGGCATAAACGCCTGGCTTTGCCCCTGGCCGGGTACAGCCTGCCTGGGACCAAGGTACTGGCTGGTTGTATGCAGGTCGATCACCGTATCATGGCATACCACGCATGTGCTGTTCATGTCCACCTCACTCACTGTGTGACAGGTAGCACAGTACCCGCTGGTTTTGACCGCATAGCGCGCCCCACAATAAGGGCACACGCTGGCATCCGCAGGGATATCCTCGGCACACAGGTGGCACTGCTTCTGCTTCTCATCCATATTTCGCTCCTTGAACAGGTTATTAAACGAAACAAGACACCGCATATATCTTTATTGCTGCTCCCCCTTGAAATAAGGGGAGAACTAAAAGTGGGATCAAATAATATATTATCACCATTTTCCCCTTGACAAAAGTATACCGTTCGGTATAATAGAACTTATGGATAACCGAACTTATTTAATGCAACAGGCGCTCTCGCTCTTCTCCGCCCGTGGCTATGACGCCGTGGGCATCCAGGAGATCTGCGAGGCGGCCCTGGTGACCAAGCCTACGCTCTACCACTACTTCATCAGCAAGCGCGGCCTGCTGCAAGCCCTGCTCGATCAGCACTTTGCACCGCTCTTGACCGCCCTCGAAACCAGCAGCGCCTATGATCACGACATCACTTACTCGCTGGAGAAGGTCATCCGTGCCTATTTCGATTATGCCCGCCAGAATATGACCTTTTACCGCTGGCAGCTGGCCATGCAGTTTGCCCCTCACGAAAGCGAGCCCCACCAGGCCGTGCTGCCCTTCCTGAAGAAGCAATTTCGCCTGCTTGAAAGCCTGTTCCAACAGGCTGAAGGCGACCACGGCAACATGCGCGGGCGCTCGCATGCTTACGCCGCCACCTTTTTGGGCATGATCAACACCTATATCAACCTGTCATACGAGCAAATGCTTGACCCGGACGACGAACAGGTCTACCGCCTGCAGCACCAGTTCATGCACGGTATCTTCTCATAAACCGCAACACGGTCAGTTCAGGATGCCGCATTTTTTATTCACATCACTATACCCATCGGTATACTAAGGAGTTCATATGTCACACTGGATCGATAACGCCATTTTCTACCATATCTACCCACTGGGCGCCACAAACGCCCCCCAAATCAACGACCATACCTCCCAACCATTCAGCCGCATCGCTGCGATTCACGGCTGGTTGGATCACATTCAATCACTGGGTGCCAACGCCATCTACCTCGGCCCGGTCTTCGAGTCCACCCGCCACGGATATGACACCGCCAATTACTACGAGGTCGACCGCCGCCTGGGCACCCGTGCCGACCTGGCAGCGCTGAGCGCCGATCTGCACGCGCGCAACATGCACCTCGTACTGGATGGCGTCTTCAACCATGTCGGGCGTGATTTCTGGGCCTTCAAGGACCTGCAAGCCAATGGCGGGAACTCACCCTACCGCGATTGGTTTGATGACATCCGCTTTGGTCAGTCCAGCCCATATGGCGACCCTTTCTCCTATGCCGGATGGAACGGGCATTACAGCCTGGTCAAGCTCAACCTGGAACACCCGGAGGTGAGGCAGCACCTGTTTGGCGCAGTCGGGATGTGGGTTAATGAACTGGGCATCGACGGCATCCGCCTGGACGCAGCGGATTGTCTGAGCTTCAGCTTCCTCGAAGCCCTCTCAGCCTTCCGCGACCAGCTTAAGCCCGACCTGTGGCTGATGGGCGAGGTCATCCACGGTGATTACCGCCAGTGGGCAGCGCCCCACCGCCTCGACTCGGTCACCAATTACGAGCTTTACAAGGGGCTCCATTCCAGCCACAACAACCACAATTACTTCGAGGTCGCCTATGCCCTTAACCGCCAGTTCGGACCGGCCGGCATTTATCGGGACAGAAAGCTCTATAATTTCGTCGATAACCACGATGTCTCGCGCATTGCCAGCACGCTCAAAGACCCGGCCCACCTTTACCCTTTACACCTGCTGCTGTTCACGGTGCCTGGCGTGCCTTCATTGTATTATGGCAGCGAATTTGGTATCCCCGGGCTCAAAAACAGCCATTCGGATGACCCCTTGCGGCCGGTAATGGACCTGCCCGCCTGGCAGAACACCGCCCCGCACCCCGACCTGCCCGGGTTCATCCGCCGCCTTGCCGATATGCGAGGGTCATCGCCTGCATTAAGTGACGGAGACTACACCCAGGTGCATGTTTCAGCCCAACAATTTGCTTTTACCCGCAAAAAAGATGGCGCCGAAGTATTGGTGGCAGTCAATGCCGCGCCGCAACAGGTCACCCTGAGCCTGGCGGGCTTTGCCAATGCACAGGCGGTCGACCTGCTCGACCCAGGCGTGCCGATCAGCATCACCAATGGCAGCCTGGACCTGTACCTGCCTGCCAGTTATGGGCGGATTATCAAGATCGAGCGAAATTAGGGACTAAACGGGTTCTCAAGCGGTCTTTTCAACCACCCAGAAGTGGGAAAGGCCAAAAATCTTCAAAGGGGTGTGTTCAAGCATCTGCAGCAGCCTGCGCAGCGCCTTACCCAGGCTTGGGCGGCGCTGGATGATGTTGTCATACGCCCCAAAAATGATTGTCCGCCGGATGAACTTGACCGGCAGGCCTTCGAACAACCTGGCAAGGTCGCGCCGGGTGTAGATCTCGACGTGCGGCGCCAATCTATCGCGCCATTTCCGCGGCAGGTAATTGACCAACGGGATGTTGCCGAAGTGGTACTTGCCGCGCCAGTAGATGCCGTGCGTTTCAAAGGGGTAACCGCGGTTGGGGCAGAACAGCACCAGCCGCCCACCCGGCTTGAGTACCCGCACCATCTCGGCGATGGCAGCCCGGTCGTCGGAAACGTGCTCGAGCACCTCGTGGTTGATCACCAGGTCCTGGCTGTTGCTCACGAAGGGCAGTTCCTCGCCGGCACCGCACACCACGTTGGGGGTGTAAGCTTGCGTATCCCTGACCCGCGGGAACTCGATATCCAGCCCGACGACATGCAGTGACACCGGCACCAGGTGAGCCACGTACATCCCCACCCCGCAACCATCCACCAGCACCCGACCTTGAAGGCGCTCACCGGCAGCCGCGATCATCATCTGCAGGCGGCGTTTTTGCCCGTCGCGCCAGACGTGCGACGGTTCCCCCCGCAGGGCAGCTTTTTCCAGGTCTCCAGGTATGACATGTGACATCATCAGAAACCAATTTTAACCGATAATGGGGTAGTGAGGACCAAAATTTTCAAGGGTACTCTTCATTATTATCCTGGATGCAATCAGCGAAATCCCCCAGCTATGGCTCCACATGTATAGCGGCGAAGCAAAGTCCCCCACAAGGGGATCCCGGGAAAAGACCGCTGAAGCATCAGATCTACCCGTGAATGATGCTTCGCCCTTACCTGTGATCACCAGGATGCCGTGGATATGGTTGGGCATAATAACCCATTCACCCAACTCAAGGTCAGCAAAGCGGTAAGGCAATTCAAGCCATTGCGCAGATGCCACTCGACCTATTGCACTCAATACCATCTCCCCCTTTTCCTCCCTGCCAAACAGGCAACTGTGACCATGCGTCACAGTGGTCACAAAATAAGCCCCAGGTTGGGAATAATCATATCCCGGCAAACGAATGCTGCGGCGACGGGGCAGTGGTCCTGTAAAACTATTGGTCTGATTCAACCGTTGTCAACCTGTAATTACTTAAAATAGTTATAATCACCAGTATGGTTTCACCTTGAAAGGTGCATCTTATGGCAAACATTCCCATCGATTGGTTGTTACAGGGCGAACCCTGGATTGCTTACCGCACCAGGCTGGACCTGTTGGGGCAATCCGCCACAAACCCTGATGTACTCGCTTGTAGGCAGGCTATGCTGGCAGACCCGCAGGTTCAAGGCCTCATCCAGGATCTGGGCGTTTTCCCCTGGTCGGTCATCGCCAGCCACAAAAGCGCCGGGCAGCCATTTCACCGCTTGAACTTCCTGGCTGACCTGGGTATCACCGCCAGTGACCCAGGCATGCCGCAGATCGTCTCAGGAATTCTGGCGCACCAATCCCCCGAGGGTCCGTTTCAACTGCCTGTCAACATCTCCACCAGTTATGGCGGCAGCGGGCAGGACCAATGGGGTTGGGCACTGTGCGATTCCCCCTTGCTGGTCTATGCCCTGCTCAAAATGGGTTTGGCTGAACTGCCGGAAGTAAAACTGGCGCTTCAATACCTGGTGGGACTGGTGCGTGACAATGGCTGGCCTTGTGCCGTCTCAAAAGAACTGGGCAATTTCCGTGGTCCCGGCCGCAAGGATGACCCCTGCCCATTTGCCACCCTGGCGATGCTCAAAGCTCTGTCGACGAGTGAAGAGCTGCGGGACAGCCCAGCCTGTCATACCGGCACCGAAACGATGCTCAGCCTGTGGGCGGAAAGCCAGACCAGGCACCCCTACATCTTCTACATGGGCACGGATTTTCGCAAACTAAAGGTGCCCTTTGTCTGGTATGACCTGCTCCACGTCCTGGATGTCCTCTCTCGCTTTTCCTGGCTGCAAAAGGATGCCCGTCTGGTTGAGATGCTTGGGATATTGAAAAGCAAAGCGAATCCCCAGGGTCTCTTTTGCCTAGAGTCGGTTTGGTCGGCATGGAAGGACTGGGAATTTGGCCAAAAGAAGCAACCTTCGCGCTGGCTTACCCTTCTGTCCTGGCGCATCATACAGCGGTTTGAGACATAGAGGCGAAGCATCCCAAAATACGTTCTTGAGTCAAACAAGCAAGTTGATCCAGGATGCTTAATCCTTACCTTTGTCTACCCGCAATATTCCTCGTCCCTTTCCCAATTCAATGGGTTGGTCATGATGTAATCAGTTATGGTTAGCATGTCCTGTTCATCACGAATGACATGCGCGGTTTTTGCGTCCCCCGAACGCATTTTATGAGTGGGGAGAGTAATAATTGCGTTGCCAGATGGATTCTTTCCCCTTGCCCAATTGTGAGTTTATCTTCCTGGAAGTGACCGATGTGTAATTCTGGATGATCGCACCTACCGATCCTGGTATCGTGCCATTCAGGCGTAGGGGCGAAGCATCTCTGACAGACTCACTTGGTGGACGCAAGAGTTCTTCTTAGGATGCCTCGCCCTTACCTGTTGTAACCTGCATCAAGGTAAATCAACCCACCCCCCACAAGGCCACTCTTTAAATCTCCTCGATGCTCAACGGGAACTTGGACATGAACTCACACCCACCCTCGAGGATCAGGATCGGGTTCTCATACCTGAAACCGATCTGCTCCTCCGGGCAGGCATACTGCACCGCGCAGATCAGCATCTCGTTGGGCTGGTAGACATGGTCCGGGTTGGTCCAATACGGGAATGGCCCGTCATTGCGCCCGATGCGCCACTCATCGCCCAGCATGCCGATACCGTGCTCAAAACCGGGCACCACGTACTCCGCAAAGCCGCGTTCCTCAATAAACCGCCCGATCTCATCCGCCAGGCTCGACGGCGTCACGCCCGCCTTGTAGGTCTTCAGCACCAGGTTCATCATATCCACAAAGTTATCCGCATGCCAGCGCTGCCTTGGGGTCGCCGGACCCAGCAGGTAGTTATGCGAGTGATCCCCCAGGCATAATTTAAACATGGCATGCAGGTCCGCCATGAACGGCTCGCCAGCACTCAACTTTTTGCGCGTCGCCGGCGTGCATGCTCCGCCCGCCAAACCGGTGCGGTACCCGGCGGCAATCTCGTTACCCCCGGTGAAGGACCACTCCCACTCGCTGCCGGCGGTGCGCATGGCATAGGCTGCCAGCCCGCCGATCTCGGTCTCAGTCATGTTGCGATACCCGCCGTCCTTGATCGCCGAGTAGACCGCCTCATGCCCCACATCCACCATGCGCGACGCCTCCCTGAATCGGTTGATTGTCCCCTCATCCTTGATCACCGACAGGCGGTCCTGGATGTCGAGCGCATTGACCAGCTTGCAGCCATCCAATGCCTCCTCAAACGCCACGTACTCGTAGTGTGTCAGGTTGCCCTCGGGCAGGTAGCTGGACATGCCCGCCTCAACCCCCACCACACCCCTCCCGCCGGGCAGATGCTCCTTGATAAAGTCAGAGATGACCGTGATCTGGTCCTGCCCACCCATCGGCGCATAACCCAGAACGTGGTCCGAGTCCAGCCATGAATCATCCGCCACGCGTGCTGCATCGATCACAAAGGTGAAAACGGTCGGCAGTCCATCCGCCGGGATGACTACAAAAGACCTCCAGGGGCAAAAGGCATCCGTCACCCATGAAAGCGTGCGCAGGCGCGAACCGAGGTAGATATCCACGCCATCCTTGGCCATCTCAGCCTGCACGGCCTTGACCCTTGCGGGAAAGTCGATAAAGAACCTGTCGTGTGTCTGTTCGCTCATGGCTAATACTCGCAGGGGATCTCTGAAAGCACCTTATTCAGGCGGTCAACGATCGATGCCAGGCTCAGCGCCTTGACCATGTTGCCCTTCAGGCGCAGCTTGCCGCTCATCAGCGCGGAACGCGAGCCGATCTCGGCTTTCGAGATCCTGGCAAAGGTCTCATAATCGCCGCTGATGATGAATTCGGCGGGCGGGAAGTCGCCCTCTTCGCGCAGCGAAATTTCCTCGAAAACGCCGTCCTTGATGCCGTAATAAAGCGCACGGTCCTGCCCATCCGGGCAGTCAAAGTAGATCGTCAGCATGGAAGAGGTGAGGTTCTTCATCTGTTCGGGGCTGAGCTGCTCCCGCAGCCTTTTTTGGGCTTCGTCAGCCCACTCGGGGCTCAGGTACTTAAATAATGTCATATCAAATCTCCTTTAAATTTGTGATGCTTGCTCTTCTGCCAGTTGCCTGGCTTCATTTTTCTGTTTGCGGCGCATGAAAAACAGCGGGATCAGCGCCAGAAGGGTGATCCCGGCCGCCACCTGGAAGATCAACGGAGGCGGCACCGTGCCGGCGTTGCCGTCAATGACGATCGCCTGCCCATATTTCGCCGCCAGCCAGCCTCCCAGCAGCGGTCCGGGGATCATTGCAAAAGCCACCTTGAAAAGCACGTAATAACCGGCAAATTGACCCCGGTTCTCCTCGGGGAAGAGGTCCTTGGTCCACGCCAGGATGGCAATCGTATAAGCCGCCATCGGGGTCAGCCACAACAGCCCGCCAAACAGCGCCGGGATGAAGTTCTTGGTCAGCGAGAAGACGAATAGCCCAACCGCCTCGAGCACGATCGCCAGCACCGCCACCGGGAAGCGCCCCCATTTATCCACCAGCAGCCCGATCGGGTAAGCCAGGATGATCGC
>CAYSZB010000030.1:0-26859 GCA_964435475.1 uncultured Anaerolineaceae bacterium
GCGGCAGGCGGTATCCTGAGCCTGGCACACGGCCTGGTCACCATCCATTTCCAGGCTGATCAGGTGGTCAGCGGCTTGTCGCTGAGCTTCCTGGGTACAGGCCTAGCGCTGGTCCTGGGGGAAGGACTTACTGGTCAAAATGCTCCCTTGATCCCCACAGCAGATTTTCCGCTGCTGTCGCGCATCCCCTATATCGGTCCGATATTCTTCACCAATTTCAACATCCTGGTTTATGTTGGCTACCTCTTCATTCCGTTGGCCTGGTTTTTTATCTATAGGACCCGCCCAGGCATGCACCTGCGTGCTGTGGGCGAAAAACCCTCCGCTGCGGACACCCTTGGGGTCAATGTCTACGCAGTGCGCTATTTCTATACCTTTATTGGGGGCTGCCTGGCCGGGTTAGCCGGCGCCACGATCAGCATTGCGGTTTCTCCCGGCTGGTACAGCAACCTGACCACTTCCGGCCAGGGATGGATCGCGGTTGCCCTGGTGATTTTCGCACAGTGGAATCCGCTGCGGGCAGCCCTGGGCGGCTACCTCTTTGGCATGCTGCGGCGCTTCATGCTGGACCTACAGGGTCCGATGATGTTGTTGGGTATGCGCAATCCCTTCTTCTATGACCACAACCTGGTATTCTTCCTGCAGATGACCCCTTTTATCCTGACCATCGTCGCCCTGGTGTGGGGTTCGCGGGCTGCCATGCGCAAACGGCTGGGGGCACCAGCTGCCCTTGGCGTGCCCTACGTGCGCGGGGAACGTGGGCTTTAGTCCCTGGAGGAACTCTCCAATGCCAAGCAACATTGACCTGCTTGTTAATGGGACTCCCTACCACCTGCCAGCCATACCCGGGGAGACCCTCGCCCAGCTGCTGCGCGAACGCCTGCACCTGACCGGTACCAAGGTCGGCTGTGGGGAAGGCAAATGCGGTACCTGTACCGTCCTGGTCGATAACCGACCCGTACGCTCCTGTTCCTACCCGGCTGAAAGAGCCAGCGGTCGGTCGGTGTGCACGATCGAAAGCCTGTCAGCCCAGGTCGATGGGAAGTTGGTATTGCATCCTTTGCAGCAGGCTTTTGTCGATCATAGTGCCGTGCAGTGCGGCTTCTGCACCCCAGGGCAGATCATGAGCGCACTTGCTCTGCTTGAAAAAAAGCCCGACCCATCTGCCCGGGACATCCGCCAGGCACTAAAGGGCAACCTCTGTCGCTGTGCAGCCTACACGTCGATCGAGGATGCGGTCCTGGCAGCAGCTGAAATGCTGCGAAGCAGCAAAGAACCACCTAAAGTCGATATCGACCTATCAGCCCAACCATTAAATGTAATCGGGAGGTTCCAGGTGCGCCCGGATGGGGTGGACAAGGTCCGCGGCAGTGCCATCTACAGCGATGACCTGCATTTTCCCGGCATGCTCTTTGCGCGGGTCAGGCGGGCTGGCGTGCCCCATGCCATCCTGAAGCACCTGGACCTCTCCAAGGCCCGCGCTTTACCCGGTGTGGAAGTTGTGCTCAGCGCACAGGATATCCCGGGTCTGCACTACCACGGCCTGGTGATCGCGGATTGGCTGACCATGGTAGGCATTGGCGAGCGGGTGCGCTATGAAGGCGATGCGCTGGCCGTCCTGGCTGCCCAAACCCAGGCGATCGCAGACCAGGCTGTGCAGTTGATCGAAGCTGAGTTCGAACGGCTGGAAGTGATCAGTAGCCCGCTGCAGGCTGCCCGGGAAGACGCACCCAGGCTGCATGAGTCCGGCAACCTTTTGAAACACATCAAGGTGCGCAAGGGCGACATGCAGGCTGGTTTCGGGGATGCAGACCTGGTCCTCGAGCACACCTTCCATACCCCGACCACCGACCACCTGTTCATGGAACCGGAATGCAGTATCGCCGTACCCACAACCGATGGACGCATGGAGATCCATGTGGGCTCACAGATCCCCTACTCCGACCGCCAGCAGGTGGCTGATGCTCTCGGGTGGCCCCAGGAGCGGGTGCATGTAGTAGGCAGGGTCATGGGGGGTGGTTTTGGTGGCAAGGAGGACATTGCCGGGCAGATCCATGCCGCCCTGCTGGCCAATGCCACCAGCAAGCCTGTAAAACTGCTCTTTGACCGCCGCGAGAGCCTGCTCGTGCATCCCAAAAGGCATGCCACCCAGGTCCATATCAAAATTGGTGCCAGTCTTGACGGTCATCTCACTGCCGTACAGACCGAATTGTATGGCGATACGGGCGCCTATGCTTCTCTGGGCGAGAAGGTGATGACCCGTGCCACCACCCATTCTGCCGGACCCTATGGTATTCCCCATACCAGGGCAGACTGCTACGCCATGTACACCAACAACCCGCCCTCGGGGGCTTTCCGCGGCTTTGGCGTGATGCAGTCGGCATTCGCCATCGAAAGCATGATGGATATGCTAGCTGAAAAACTGGCCCTCGACCCGCTGGAACTGCGCCGCATAAATGCCCTGCGGGAAGGTGGAACGACCAACACCGGCCAGGTGCTGCATGAAAGCGTGGGGCTTCTGGAATGTATTACGCAGGTCGAGCAGAAGCTGCATGAAATAGCAGGAACCCGGCCATTTACCCCCCGGGAGACTGTCACCAATCACGGCCGGGTGGTCACCGCCTGGGGAACAGCGGTAGCCTTCAAGAACACCGGTCTGGGGGGCGGGGCACTGGATAGTTCAGGCGTTGAGGTTGAACTGTACCCGGATGGGATGCTCGAAGTGCGCACCAGCGCGGCAGAACTGGGCCAAGGGCTGGTTACCGTGCTGGCGATGATCGCAGCTGAGGAACTCAGGCTGCCCGTGGAACACGTGCGTGTCCTGGTGATGGATACCGATCTGACCCCCGACGGCGGACCGACCACCGCCTCCCGCCAGACCTATGTCACCGGCAATGCAGCTCGCCTTGCTGTTATAACCCTCAGGGATCATATCAAGCAATTTGTCAGGGACCATTATGACTGCCCGGCTGAAGAAATTGGATTCGGCAATGGTAAAGTCAATCTTGGCACACAGAACCTGGAACTGGGAGAGGTTGCCCGTGAGATGACCGCGGCAGGTATAAGACCCAAATGCCTGTATGAGTACAGCGCACCACAGACCGTGCCACTCGGGCAGGATGGCGATATCCATTTTGCCTTCTCATTTGCCTGCCAGGCCGCCCAGGTGGAGGTCAACCTGGAGAGCGGAGAGGTGAGTGTGCTGCAGGTCATCTCGGCCAACGATGTGGGCCGGGCGATCAATCCCCTGGGCTTGAAGGGCCAGATCGAAGGGGGCATCATCATGGGAATGGGGCATGCCCTAATGGAAGAATTCATGGTACAGGAAGGGCATATATTAAGCGACCGCCTTGCCCGCTACCCCATTCCGACCATCCAGCACACCCCACTGATTCATTCGATCGTAGTCGAGGCACCCATCAGCTCGGGTCCATATGGTGCCAAGGGGGTGGGAGAGATCGTCAGCATCCCCACCGTACCGGCGATTACCAATGCCATTTATAATGCAATCGGCTTGCGTGCTGATCGCCTTCCTGTCAAAAAAGCCGATGTGCTTAACTGGTTGTCGCAAACAGGCAGATTGGCTCAATAGCGTTTTAAAAATTTTTCCTGACTTTTTTCATTAAATCTCTCTCATTTATTCCGGACTTAAGACTCTCTTAAAAGTCTAAGAGGAAACTTAATCTTGAGAACATGCCCTGCAAACCACGATAGCATGGACAAGATCGCAAACCACCCCCATGCACTTTTGCTTGCGATCTTGCGATCTTGTGTTCATACTACAATGACTTGTTGACTTCACAAGAAGCATTTTGCAATGTTCCCTAGTGTGGATATAATAGACTTAATTAACAATATATAGAAAATGGAGACGATGCATGTTCAATACTTTCAAAGAAGTTGAGGAGTACATCAAGAAAGAGAAAGTTGACCTGGTAGATCTGCTTTACTGCGACTTGTGGGGCCGCATGCGCCATGTGACGCTTTCTGCTCCCGAGTTCACCCCTGCCGTGATGAGCGAGGGGGTCGGTTTTGATGGTTCAAGTGTGGGCTTCAAGCATGTACAGGCAGGCGATATGGTTCTCATCCCGGACCTTACCACCGGTTTTGCTGATCCCTTCCATGCCTATCCTGCCCTGAGCTTTATCTGCAACGTCTACGAAGCTGACACCAAGCAGCTCTACCAGTTTGACCCCCGCGAAATCGTCCGCCGGGCAGAGAAACAACTGCTGACGGAGGGCATTGCGGACACCAGCCTTTGGGGACCCGAATTTGAGTTCTATGTGTTTGACCAGGTCCATCTCAAGAACACGCCTGAGCTGACCCTCTGCCAGTTCGATTCGGTAGAAGCCAACTGGGGGTCAACCGTCAACCCCAATGGGTTCAGCCTTGGTGAACACCACGGCTACCATGCCTCGCCACCGTCTGACAGTTACTACCAGTTGCGCGACGAGATCGTGGTCACCCTGGAAAGGATGGGCATCTGGGCAAAATATCACCACCATGAGGTGGGTGGTCCGGGACAGTGTGAGATCGAAACGCCCCTGCTTGGCATCCTAAAGGCAGGTGACGCCGCCATGATCATCAAGTATGTCACCAAGATGCTGGCAAAAAAGGCTGGCAAGACGGTGACCTTCCTGCCCAAACCACTCTTCGGCCTGGCGGGATCCAGTACCCACTACCACCAGATGCTCAAGAAGGACAACCTGAACCTGTTCTATGATCCCGAGGGACCCTCCCTGCTCAGCCGAACTGCCCTAAGCTATATCGGGGGGCTGCTCGAGCATGCCCCGGCGGTCATGGCCTTCACCAACCCAAGCTCCAACTCATACCGCCGCCTGGTACCCGGCTACGAAGCACCCATCAAGGCCTTCTTCTCCGCTGGCAACCGCAGTGCTGCCATCCGGATCCCCAAGTACGCCACCCAGCCGGATGAAGTGCGCATGGAATTCCGCCCGCCCGACGCCACCGGCAACCCTTACCTGTCAATGGCTTCCATGCTGATGGCCGGCCTGGATGGCATTCGCAAGCAAATTGACCCGACCGCTGAAGGGTATGGCCCGATCAATGAGAACATCTTCAACTGGAGCGAGGAAAAACGCTCCACAATCAAATCGCTGCCCACCTCCGTCGAAAGTGCCATGCAGGCTGTGAAGACTGACAACCAGTTCCTCAAGGTTGGACAGATCTTTGATGACACCCTGATCGAAACCTGGACACGTGAGAAGCTCAAGGAGGCTGGCATGGTGCATCTGCGCCCCAATCCATACGAGATCGAGACCTATTACAACTGTTGATTCAGTAATTTGAAAACTAAAACGTAGATTAAACATTTTTGGAGGTTTTACTATGAGTATACATATCGGTGCCAAACCCGGAGAGATTGCCCAAAGCATTCTCCTGCCCGGGGACCCCCTGAGGGCCACTTACATAGCTGAGAACCTGCTTGAAGGTGCCACCTGTTTCAACAATGTGCGCGGGATGAAAGGTTACACCGGCAGTTATCACGGCAAACGCGTTTCGGTGATGGGAACCGGCATGGGGATGCCCTCACACGGCATTTATGTCAATGAACTGATCCGGGAATATGGCGTGCAAACTCTTATTCGCGTTGGTACGGCCGGTGCTCTGCAGCCTGATCTCAAGCTGGGCGATATCGTGCTGGCAATGAGCGCTTCCACGGATTCGAACGTCAACCTGCTGCGTTTTGGCGGGCGGGAATTTGCGCCTTGTGCCAGTTTTGAGCTGCTGCTGGCCGCTTATCAGTCCGCCCAAGCCCAGGGTGTGCGGGTCCGCGTGGGAGGCATCCTTACCTCGGATGTCTTTTACTCGGATGACCTGGACTGGTGGAAAATATGGGCGGAACACGGCGTGCTGGCCTGTGAGATGGAGACCAATGCCCTTTACACTATCGCTGCCAAGTTCAAGGTCAGGGCTCTCTCGATCGTCACCATCAGCGACAGCCTAATCACCCATGAAGAAGCCACCGCAGAACAGCGCCAACAAGGTTTCATTAAGATGGCAGAATTGGCATTGGAGATCGCCGCTTGAACTAAATAGAATAACTCACAAGATTAGTTGTATTACTCCGACTGGTTATTGGCATCGATGAGAATTCAACATCTTTTCGATGCCATTTTTCTTGCTAAGAATAATTACCTTGCTGTTTTAGTCCCGACCTGGAGCATAATATAAATCAAACACTAGTGTAAGCTCAGTATGAGATTATTATGGTTCCATAGGGTATCCTGCATTTACCCAGGCTTCCAATCCGCCTTTCAAAGCTGATGCATTCTCAAATCCATTCTGATACATGATGAACGCCGCACGGGCGCTCGTTTGTTCAGCCGGTCAGGTACAGTAAGTGATATACCATTGGTCTTTGACCAACTCACCCAGTCGGGATTCAACCTCAGCCAGAGGAAAGCTAATAGATCCAGCTGCATGACCTTGCTGATAAGATTCCAGGCTGCGCGTGTCCAGGAGGATTGCCTGGCCATTTTTTACCGCTTCATAGGTTTCCTGCACAGAAACTCGAGGAACAGTTTCTTCTGATTGGACAACTCCTGCTGGAGAGTCTGGTTGATAAAGAAAATCAAAGATCAGGATACCCAATCCTATCACCACCAGACCTACTATTACCCAAATGATAGCCGGGATTCTCCTGTAACGGTAACTTAAGCTTTTCTTTTTCATTTTGATCAAAAATTCCTAAATCCAATAATAATCTACCAGTTTCTTGATTGCACAAGAACCTTGTACATTTGTTGATAGTGAAGTATGTTAAACTTATGCTACCAAACGGATCGGTTGACCAGAACAACGTTAATCCAACGGTATTAAGTGAGGAAAAATGTCTGATAACCAAACCAAATCCTGGATGTGTTCAGAATGTGGATTAATTTTTCATGGAGACAGAGCACCAGCCAAGTGCCCTGATTGCGGAGCCAGTCGCGACTCATTTATGCTTGATCAGGACAAGTCTATATCAATCAACCAACCAAACATTACACGCTTTGTAATCATAGGGTCCGGTATTGCCGGGATCAGCGCGGCAGAGACCATCCGCAAACATGATCCCCAGGCTTCCATACAGGTCATCACCAGTGAACATGAACTGCCCTATTACCGCATGAACCTGACCCGCTACCTGGCCGGGGAACTCGATGCGGGCAAGCTTAGCCTTCACCCCCAGGCCTGGTATGCCCAGAACCGCATTGACCTGAAACTGGATAGGACGGTCAGCCAACTGCTGCCAGCTGAAAAAGCGATACTCCTCCTGGATGGAACCAGGGTCCCCTACGATATCCTGATCCTGGCTGTGGGGGCACACCCCTACGTCCCGCCACTGAAGGGGGTGGAACTTAAGAACGTCCTGACCATCCGCACGATTGAGGATGTGGATCAGCTGCTGGCAGGTTGTTGCGAGCCGATCGATGTGGTATGTATCGGCGGTGGTCTGCTGGGGCTGGAAATCGCCGGGGCCATCCAGCGCCGTGATGCCCGGGTGAAGGTCATAGAAAGCCTGCCCTGGTTGCTGCCGCGCCAGCTGGACCAGGTGGGTGGACGCATCCTGGAGGAGAAGATCAACGCCTTGGGTATTAATGTGCTGACTGCCGCAAAAACCTCAGCACTGCTTGGAGATGGTACGGTTAATGCAGTGCAGCTTGAAGATGGACGCGTTTTATCTGCCGATCTGGTAGTGATCAGCACTGGGGTTAGCGCCAACCTTGAGCTGGCCAGGCAGGCTGGCCTGGCGGTCAACCGAGGGATTATCGTGGATGATCACCTGATGACCTCCCAACCCGATATCTATGCCGCCGGCGATGATACCGAGCATCACGGGAGGATGTATGGACTGTGGGTGCCTGCCAAGACCCAGGGCACGATCGCCGGCCTTGCCGCGACTGGCCAGGAGACAGTCTTTGAGGATTTTGCGCCATCCGCCAAACTCAAGGTGTTGGGCATCGACCTGTTCAGCATCGGCCAGATCTCGACCCAGGATCCAGGTGATGTGGTCATATCGCAGGTAGAAAATGGCAATTATGCCAGCCTGGTCTTTCACCAGGGCATGCTCATCGGAGCGATCCTGCTGGGCGATGCGCACCTTGCGACAGCGGTCAAGACAGCCATCGATGAAAAACGCAGCTTTGGGGATCGGATCAGGACCGGGATGAGCCTGGCAGAGGTTGCGCAGCTCCTGAAATAGGATCGATCTGCACTGGCTGGTCTTTAGCAAAAAAGCTTTCA
This sequence comes from uncultured Anaerolineaceae bacterium, assembly GCA_964435475.1. Lineage (GTDB taxonomy): Bacteria > Chloroflexota > Anaerolineae > Anaerolineales > Anaerolineaceae > CAYSZB01. The sequence goes on from CAYSZB010000030.1 coordinate 8,251, forward strand.
GTCTATCAGTGGATTTCTGGCAGGCTGGCTGCAGCGATCGCCTGGCCTACCCGGCGGCTTTTCTCATCCGGCAACTGGACGTTTATGCTTTCTGCCAATTCAGGGAAATCTACAGCCAGCACCTGGAGCGCTTTTGCCAGCATGATCGCACCGCCCCTGCCGGATGTGCAGCGGCCCAGGATCAGCACATGCCGGATGTCATAAAAATCCGCGTACTGCGCCAGGGCATAACCCAGGTAGACGCCCATGCTTTCCCAGATCTGAACAGCCCGCGGTTCACCTTTTTCCAGCTGTGCCTGGGCGAATGCCAGCCTGCCTGCCGGGCTGAGCTCAGCAGGGATCACCAATCCACTGACCTGCGCCAGGCGGAAGACCGCCGTCTGAGAAAGATAAGAAGCACCTACCCCGCGGTCAGCGGACCATTCATCTATCGCGGCATGGGGATGCACCGCAATCGGGGCAAAAGCCAGCTCGTTCAGCTGGTCGGTGATCTGCCCCTGCGGGGTTACATAACCTGCCGCCTCGCTGGAGCCAAATGCCAGCCCCAGGACCCCTTTCTCCTGGATCGACATGGCACCCGCCAGGGCAGTGACCTCGCCGTCATTAATGACGGTTAGCGGCACCCCCAGTTCAGCTGACAGTTCGTTAAAGATCACCTGCAGCTGCCCATATTGGTCCTCAGGGACCGCTCGGAACAATGATGACACCCGCGGTTGATTATTGAAGATCACCCCGGCTGAACTGCCGCCCACCGCATCCAGGCGCGGCAGGTGTGAAGCGGCCAGCTGGATGGCCTGCCTGATAAACGACTTGTGATAATACGGGTCAGCATGATCGCCTGGCTGCCATTCCAGTTCTGCATTGAACACAGGCAGTCCATCCTTCACTGCCACAACCTTGACATCGCTGGCACCCAGGTCAAAACCCACCCGGCAGCCATCCAGGTGCCCGCCAATCGATCGAAAATTCTCCACTGAAGTTGGGACGTCGTCCAGGCTGCAGGGTATCACCTCAAACGGCTGCCTATAGATGCGGGTCATCATGGCTTGGTCGAACTGCCGGGCGTCAAATGGACTGTATATTTCCCGGATGGCCTGTGCCAGGCGGGGAGCGCCGCCGATATACAGGCGGCTGGCACCGTATGCCCACAGGAGGAACTTGACCATTCTTTCAAGGTATTGGGCCGAACGATTCACCCACTCCTGGCTGCTCAGTGCCACCAGGGTCTCGTAGCGCGCAATGCTGCCAGGGTTGCGCTCAAGCGCGATAATCAGGGGAACCGCTTCCATGCTTTCCCTGACATCTTTGATGAACGCCTGGTTGTACAGCACCAGCGGTTCAAAATCGGGTTCAAGGGAAGGGCGTATTCCAGGGATCATCATGGCACCAGGCTTGATTTGCAGGTGATTATAGCACAGGCTATTTTCTCTTTATCTCAGAAAACACCAAAGGTCATGAAAGCTGAGACTTACCAGGCAGGTACAAATCCCAGGGTATGATATAACTATTAAAAATACACCCTGGAGGCAGTTGCTTTGGAAAACCCAAAAAGAAAATTTCCCTGGATTCTCATCATCCTGATCATCCTGGTCCTGGCTGTTTCTTCGGCTGCCTGGTTCCTGGCAGTCAGCCTGCGCAACCAGGTCAGCAACACCCTCTCACCCCTCCAGCAGACCAATAACGCGCTCAGCACCCAGGTTTCCAGCCTGTTACACCCCACCCCGACGGTCATTCCCGACCCGGTGACCATCATCCGCGAGGTGCAGTCCCTTGCCAGGTTGGAGACAATTAAGTACACGGTTGAAAAAGTGATCACTGCCGAGGTCAACCAGGGGCTCTTCGGTCCCCTGTTTGGCGACCGCTTGCTTTTTGTTGCCCATGGCACCGTGATAGCCGGGATCGATATGGATAGGATCGAGACCAAAGACCTCTGGCTGGAAGGGGACGTGCTAAAGGCCCGTCTGCCCGCTGCCGAGGTCTTCAGTGCTTCGCTCAACAATGAGCAGTCCTATGTCTATGACCGCAATACCGGCCTTCTCACTAAGGGCAACCCCCAGCTGGAAAGCGAAGCCCGCAAGGTGGCTGAGCAGGAGATCCTCAAGGCCGCGCAGCAGGACGGCATCCTCGATCTGGCTCAGCAGAATGCCGAGGTTTACCTGGAGCGGCTGTTCAACGCCCTGGGATACCTCAAAGTCGAATTTGTCGACTGATCTGGATCTCAGCAAACAAACCAGGAACGAAAATTAAATCGATTATAATGGCCTTGTCTGAGGAAGATCAGGCAAGTTCCCAGGGGTCAGGAATTCAAGCATCGCAGACCCGCTTTCCGTCATTGGGAACTAAAAAATAAACAACAAGAGTTTATAGCATGCCACCATACAGCGGCAAAGTCCTGTGGGTCGACCTGACCGCACAGGTTATCGAAGAACAACACATACCAGATGAAATCTATACGCAGTTCCTTGGAGGGATCGGCCTTGGGGCATGGATGCTTTACAGGCATATCCCGGCCATGGCGGATCCACTGGGTCCTGATAACATCCTGGGGTTCCTGCCCGGCCTGCTGACCGGTACCCCCACCCTCTACACCGGCCGCTGGATGGCCGTCGGAAAGTCACCCCTCACCAGTACCTGGGGTGAAGCCAACTGCGGGGGATATCTCTCCATCGCCATCAAACAGTGCGGGTATGATGGTATTTTTATCAAGGGGATCAGTCCAACAGCAGTCTACCTGCTGATCGGACCCCAAGGACCGCAACTGCTCAACGCGAGCGACCTGTGGGGTTTGGATACCTACCAGACAGAAGACATATTGATAGATCGCCATACCGCAAAGAAGAAACCGGCAGTGGCCTGCATTGGTCAGGCAGGAGAAAATTGCTCACTGATCGCCGGCATCAGCCACGATCACGGCCGCATGGCTGCCCGCTCCGGGCTGGGTGCCGTCATGGGCAGTAAAAAACTGAAGGCCATTGTATTATGCGGGGCCAAACGAGTCGATTCAGTCTATCCTTGTAGAATGAAAGAACTTTCCCGCAAAACCCAAAAGTTCGCCCGAATCACACTGCCAATACCAACCTGGAGCCCACCATGGTTGGGTTTAGTAATGCGCAACCCATGGATCTCAATGCGCCTGGATGGGATCATTTCCAACACAGTCCTCAAGAAGTGGGGTTCTTCCGGATATAACCAGTTCCTGAACGAGTGGGATGACAGCCCATTCAAGAACTGGACCGGATCACATCATGACTTTCCAATGAGTCATTCGAGGGCTTATTCAGCCAAACAGGTCATGGAAGATGAGGTGTCCAAATACCACTGCCTGGCCTGCCCGACGGGATGCGGCGGGATCTACAAAAACCCAGATGGTCAGAGCCACTCCCATAAACCAGAATATGAGACTTTCCAATCTTTTGGCGGTTTCCTGCTGAACGAAGACTATCCCAGTGTGGTCAGGATCAATGACCTCCTCAATCGCGCCGGTATGGACAGCATCAGTGCCGGAGCTTGCGTGGCAGCAGCCATCGAATGGTACACAGAGGGGCTGATCGATTGTGAGACAGCCGCTGGACTTGAACTGACCTGGGGCAATACAATCGCCATCATTGAAATGGTGCGTCAGATGATCGAGCGCAGGGGGTTTGGCGCAAACTTTAGTGATGGTTTGAAGGCTGCTGCTGAACGCCTGGGCCTGGAAAGACATACTGGCGTCATTGAATCCGGCGGACAGGAACTGGCGATGCATGATCTCCGCCTGGACAGCGGCCTGGCGGTGCATGCCAGTGTTGAACCCAATCCAGGTCGCCATACCACCGGCTCCAGCCTGTATTACGACTTCTACCGCCTGTGGAAAGTGATGCCTGAACTGCCCAAGCCATCCCTGTTTGAAAGGAAGAAAAAAGCCCGGATTCCCAACTATCAACTGGGCATACGCTGTGTGGCGAATTCAAACTTCACCAATTTTTACAACACCCTGGGGGTCTGCTTTTACGGCGCCTGCCTGGGAGCAGACCGCCTTTTCTTTTTCGACCAGGTCAATGCAGCTTGTGGCTGGCACCATTCTGCTGAACACTACATGCAGGTTGGGCAAAGGGTCCAGACGCTCAAACAGCTATTTAACCTCAAGCAGGGCATTGATCCGGTAAGCATCCGCCCGAGCAAGCGCGCTCTGGGGTTGCCACCCCTTAAGAAAGGCGGTAACCGGGGTGTGATGGTTAACCTGGACAGCCTGCGCCACTTTTACTGGCAGGCGATCGGGTGGGATCACAAATTTGGCATTCCAACTCCCGAAACGGTCAATGCATTGGGGTTGGGTCCCCTTGCCATGGAGTTGGAACTGCCTGCTATGATCCTCAACAAGCACACGGCCTGGCAGATCGAAATGCAGTCACAAGAAGGTCTTGAGGTTACCCAATGAGCCACACCATCACAGGCACCTGCCAGGGCTGCACCGCCTGTCTCAAAGTATGCCCAACCCAGGCTATCCGTGGGGAGCGTAAGGTGATCCATGTGATCGATTCAGCCCGCTGCATTGATTGCGGTGCCTGCGGTCGAATTTGCGCTTTCACCGCCGTGCTGGATCAGCATGCTCAGTCCTGTACGCACGCCAGGCGTGCGGAATGGTTAAAACCATGTTTCGACCTGAAACTGTGCACCGCCTGCGGCTTGTGTATCCAGGCTTGCCCGGTCAGTTGCCTGGAACTTAATCAATCCCTGAAGATGGATAAGACCCTTTACCCAAATCTGTCCAGAGCTGATGACTGCCTGGCCTGCGGATTCTGTGTAGATATCTGCCCTGTAGATGCAGTGCGCATGGCATCACCTAATAATTGATCGCAAGAATTCTTCGCTTTCATTAATTTGGGAAAATTCCCTTATTCTCTTTTGAAATAGAATTAATAGCAGCTAGCTATAGCAAAATTTGGCATTAGAAACCAAAACAGGCGGAGTGTTTACCTCCGCCTGTTTTTTTCTGAAATAGAATTAATTACTCTACCTGTCCGGACAGGTATATCTGGATCCCCATCTGGGAGATCTGGTCAAGCTGCGCTTCGATCCAGTCGATGTGGGCTTCCTCATCTTTGAGAATGGCTTCGAGCATCTCACGCGTTCCATTGTCCTTGGCGTCCACGGCGACAGCGATCGCCTTGTTGTATTCAGCAATGGCACCCGCCTCAGCTGCATGATCGCTTTTCAGTGCCTTTTCAACATCTGCACCGATGTGCATTGGGTTCAGGTTGCTAACAATGGGTAATCCCTCAAGAAACAGGATTCGTCCGATGTGCATTTCGGCATGTTTCATCTCGTCAATAGCCCTTTTTTCAATGACCTCTGCCAGATCCTTGTAGTTCCAGTTGGCCGCCATTTCCGCATGGACCATGTACTGGCTGATTGCGGTCAATTCGTCCGCCAGCAAGAAATTCAATGCATCAATTACTTTTTGATTGCCTTTCATATATTCTCTCCTTGTTCAAATAATCTATACGCTAATTATACACAGCCTGGTTCATCTTTTCAAGTACAGGATCCCGATCGTGCGCGGTCCACAGTGGCTGGCAATGGTCGCCCCGGCGCTGGTGACCAACACCTGTTCAACTGGAGCCAGTTTCTTCAACTCTTCAACCAGGTAGTCAGCATCCTCCGGGTAGCTGGTATGGGTGACAAAGACACGCTGAAGATCGATATCCGGCAGGTCAGCTTTGAAATCCGAAAGCAGCGTGTTGAGGGCTTTGGCACGCGAACCGCGAATCTTGTGCTTGACGCCCAGGGTACCATCCTCCTGAACCGTGATGATCGGGCGTATCTGCAGCAGGCTGCCCGCCAGGGCTTGTAGGCCACTGCAGCGCCCACCCTTATACAGGTATTCCATTGTATCGATCACAAAAGATGTGCGAACCTTCGCCACAAGCTTTTCCAGTTCGCTTGCGATCTGCTGGGCATTCAACCCATGGTCACGCAGGTCAGCCGCCTTGATCACCAGCAGGCCGATGCCCGTGGAAAGGTTCTTTGAATCCACAATGAAGATACGTTGCGATTTCAACTCACTGGTTGCCAGCCTGGCACTCTGAATGGTGGCGGATAACTTCTCAGAGATGCCAATAAAAACAACCTCCTCGCTTCCCGCATAAAAATCTATAAAATCAGCAACAGCGGGTGCCGATGTTTTGGGCAGCTGCCCGGTCTTTTCCACAGAGGCGAACAATTCCTCAAGGCTCATTTCGCCATCGCGGATATTCCTGCCATCCACCAGCACCTGCAGTGGGATAACTTTGATATCACGATCCCTGATCAGTGCCGAACTCAGGTCAGCACAACTATCCGTAGAGATGGTTACCATGTATTGTTCCTCCAATTTTACCGATAAAGAATATCCCTATTATAGCCGTTTACGAGGGCAGTGGGTCTTCTGGTTAACCCCCTGCCTTTGGACTGCGTTTTTCGATCCACCCCGCGATACTCGCCAGAAGCAAAGCCAAGAAGCAGCCGACCGCGCTCACAAGGTACAGTTCCCGCCCGCCCAGGGTATCATAGACCAACCCGCTGATGGCATTGCTGATCATACTGGCAATACCAAACAGGGTCATGGTGATCAAAGCCAGGGTGGTGGTAGTATATTGACCAGGGACGCGCTTGTTGACCATACTAACCGTGATCACGATACGTAGACCAAAACTGACACAGATGGCGATATGCAGGATGAACACCAGCCATCCAAGAGGGAAGAACCACACAATTAAACGCCGCACCAGGTCAAAGGCAAACACAAAAAGCAGGAGCCACGTGATCCCCAAGCGTTTAATCAGGCGGTCTGCCCAGAACATGATGGGGACTTCGCCAACCGCCATCAGGGTGGCGGCCACCCCGATCATCCCCTCACTGATATTCAATTCTTTCATAAAAATCGGCTCAAAATTGCGGATGCCGCTGCCCAAAGGGTTGGTGATCGCCATGGCGATCGCCATCAGCCACAGGTACTTGTCTGACAGAAGCATGCCTACCACCCGGGATACCGGTATGGATGGTACTGTTATCTTTTCCGCACCCTGCTGGAACAAACGCCCGGGCATGACAAAAACCAAGCCAGCTGCAATCAAGTTCACTACCAGGTAAAAGGTGAAATTTATACGGGTGTCATAGTGTTCGATCAGCCACCCACCCACCAGAGCCGCTATCGCAAAGCCGAGCGATCCCCACAGCCGCATGGTACCAAAACCCGCCTTGCGATTGCCGTTGCGGTTGGCAGACTGGAAAGCCAGGTTCTCCGCGGTGGGGATGTTAGAGGCACTGAACAGGCGGAACAAGGAAAAAACAGCCATCACCAGAAGGTACTGCCTTGCCCAGCCAACCAGGTACATGAATATCGCCGAAAGCAAGATCGCTCCCTGGAAGAACAATCGTTTGCGCTGTGACAGGTCATACAACCTGCCCAGGATAGGCGCAACCAGCAGACCAAGCAAACCACTGATAGTGGCGATGGTACCGATTTGTATACCACTCATCCCAATGTCATGAAAATGCAGTGATATGAACGGCTCAATAAAACCCAAACCGCCAAAGAAAAGCAGGAAATACAGGCTGAACAGGACATGTTCCCTGGTTCCCTCATGATATTCACCAGCGGGTAAGGTCTTGGTCAATAATCTCCTAAAAACCAATCAACCGATCTGGAGTCGGTTATCTGTGTGTATTTCAGCATAACGCCCAGCAAGCCTTTCACCAGCCAACCAAGCAGATGTCCAGCAGTTCTGCAAATTATACCCGCCTGTCAGTCCATCGATATCCAGCACTTCCCCCGCAAAACACAGACCTGGAAGGTCCCGGCATTCAAAGCCCTGAGCGTCTATGGCGTCCAGCTGCACACCACCGCAGGTGACGAATTCCTGCTTATGTGCATCACGACCACAGATTGCAAAGAGCCCAGCACGTAACACAAGGTTCAAACCTGCCATCTGTACTTTGCTCAGGTCTCCCCAACGCAACTGCTCTGGTATCTGACTACGCAGCACCAACCACTGCCACAAGCGCAGCGAAAGCGCGGGAAAAGGAGAGAGTGCTGTGATACGCCGGGTACTGTTGGACCGTTTATATTGTTTGAGTATCTCGTTTGAAGATCCCTGGTCACCAATTCCATCCAGCCAGTCAACCTGCAAGGCGTGCCGGTAGCCTGCGTCATGGAGATGGCGAGCTGCCCATGAAGAGAGGTTGATCACAACCGGTCCGCTCAACCCACGGTGAGTGATGAGCAAGGTGCCTGCTTGCGCAAAGGGTGTCAGGGGCAATCTCAAGCCCACCCGCTCAACAGTGATCCCCGCCAATTGAGCCAGCCCCGGCTCCTGCAATTTAAAAGCGAACAGGGCAGGCATGACTGGGCTCTGCGGGATGCCCAATTTTGCCACGACCTCCAGGGCTTTGCGGTTGTCACCAGTGGCGATCAGCACCAAAGACGAGCACACTTGGTCTCCTGACGACAGACCTATGAGACAAGAGTTATCCTGCAGGTTGATAGCCAGGTCTTCCATGCTGACCTGGGTCCTTATCTCGATGGCAATCTTTTTTGCCCTGTCAAGCAAGATATCAACCACGCTCTGTGCCCGATCTGTGATGGGGAAGTAACACCCCTGGGGATCGCAGTAGAAATCAAGTCCCTGGTCTTCGAACCAGTTCAGCAGGTCATCAGGGCCAAAATGGAATAAAGCACCCAGCAGGAACTTGCCTCCCCTGGGATAAGACTTGATGAATTCCCTGGGATCTGGACAAGCATGGGTGATGTTGCAGCGTCCACCGCCGGTCTGTAAGAGCTTGCGCAGAGGCAGGCTATCTTTTTCGACGATCAGCACCCTGGCAAGTGGGCATAGTTGTTTAAAGCGAATAGCCCCAAAAAAGCCCGCCGGTCCGCCGCCCACCACTACCAGATCAAATGGCTGCATGGATCAATATCCGATGGCACAACCATCTTTACGCGGATCACTGCCTGCACACAGCAAACCACTTTGCGGATCACGCATGATTATCTGCCCACCTCCAAAACGCACCCTCTCATACCCTCCCAGGAGCTTGACCTGGTGGCCCCTAGTCTTGAGATAGGCAACGCTCTGTGGTTGCCAACCTTCCTCCAGCCACAGCAATCCACCTGGGTCCCTGGAGCCCACACCGCCGCCCAGAATGTCCAGGCAGAAGCGTGGCATGTCAAGGGCTTGCTGAGGGTTGTGCTTTAGATCAACCAGGTTGATCAGCATTTGGAGATGTCCTTGAGGTTGCATGTACCCCCCCATCACCCCCAGGCAGGCAAATAATTCTTCCTGGTGGGTGATCATCGCCGGGATGATCGTCTGGTAAGGCCGTTTGCCGCCTGCCAGGGCATTGGGGTGCTCAGGATCAAGGCTAAAGGTTGATGCCCGGTTTTGCAGTAATACTCCCCTGCCCGGCACCACAAGGCCGGTGCCACCCCCATAATAGAGACTGCAAATCATCGAACAGGCATTTCCTGATTTGTCGATCACGCTCAGGTAGGTTGTATCATCGCCTGTCATGTGAATCCCGCTGTCAAAATGCTCCAAGGTCTGCCTGGGATGGATTAACTTTCGGCGGCTGGCAATGTATGCAGGGTCCAGAAGGTCACGCAGGGGTAAAGGATGCACCCTCGGGTCACAGACCCAGGCTAAGGCTTCGCCAAACCCCAAGCGCATACACTCCACCAAGGTATGGGCTCTTGCATCCATATCCATCTCAGCCAGGTCAAAGCCATTTGCGATGCTGGCGGCAATGGTCGCGGCCAAACCCTGCCCATTGGGCGGGCATTCATGCAGACAGTAGCCGTGATAGTCCGCGCTGATAGGTTCGATCCATTCAGCTTGAAAACCGGCCAGGTCTTCCCTTGTCAGCCATCCTCCATAGCGCTGGACATGGCTGCAAATCTCACCAGCCAGTTCTCCTTTATATATAAAATTCTGTCCCTCAAGCGCGATATGCCGCAGGGTGCCCGCCAGAGTAGGCAGGTGCATGACCTCACCCGCCAGTGGAGGCCTACCATCCAGCAAAAATTCATTACCGCTGGGCTGAAGAGGTCCTATGAGTCTCTGGTGCAGGAGATTAGCTTGTTCAACTTCAGGTTTATCCCTGAGCAGCTTGGCAGGCATTGATGCCCATCCATGGGCGATGAATTCCGCCACAGGGAATCCCTGTTCCGCATAGTCAATGGCAGGCTGAAGCACCTCCGCGAATTGGAACCTACCAAAGCGCTTGAGCAGTGCCTGCCAGCCAGCCACAGCCCCTGGTACGCTGACTGCCTGCCCGCTCCACATTGGATAATGTTCATACCCTGCTTCCAGCAGCTCCTGAAGGGATGAGCTGCGGGCCGATGGACCAGAGGCATTCAGGGCATATACTTTGCGGGTGGCAGCATCCCAGTAAAGGGCAAAACAATCACCACCCACTCCAGAGGAAAAGGGCTCAACAACACCTAGCAGGGCAACCGCGGCCACGGCCGCATCTGCTGCTGTGCCCCCCGAACGAAGCATGTCCAGGCCGACCAGGGACGCCAGCGGATGGCTGGTCGCGACCATCCCGTGGGTCGTCAGGACATTGCTGCGGCGGGAACGAAAGGTAAAGTCATAGTTCATGGTCACTCCAGGCTGAACAGGATGACCTGATTATACCTGACGCTGCCTGCATCCCCCTTAAAAGCGCATCGAGGACGTGCAAATACAGGTAAAATTAGCTGGATTGCCTTTGGAGGTGTCATGAGCAACAATAAAACTGGTTTGAAACAAGTCCTTACCCCACCAGGGGTGGTTTACCTGAGCCTGGGATTGGTCATCCTGAGCCTGATCTTGTTTAACCTGCCTGGTCTGCCGATCAGCAGCGCTGCCCTGCTTGAGAGGTCTGGTGGGTTGTCAATCCTTGACATGCGCCTGCAGTACACTCCGACTGATGTGCAGGAACTGTTTATAGCCTTGGGCGAGGATGGACGTTCATCCTACCAATTAACACACCTCACCCTGGACCTAGCCTTCCCACTCTTTTATACCTTTTTCTTTGCCAGTGCTTTTATCCAACTGGGAGCCCACCTGGAAATATCCCCCAAGCGTCAGCACCTGCCCGCCTGGCTGGCGCTGCTGGCAGGAGCCATGGACCTGGTGGAAAACTTCAGCATTGTCAAGCTGGTGACAGCCTTTCCTGTGGAACTGCCCGGCCTGGTGCGCGTTGCACAGATCGCCACCCTGGCAAAGTTCAGCCTGTTCGTGCTAAACCTCCTGCTGCTGGCGAACCTTTTGATCCTGGTGTTGCGCAAGGTGCGTTCCAGACAGAACCATGTCAGCTGACCAGGCACCGATCCCCATGCGCAGGCCTGCCTCTGACTACCTTGGCAGGTCATTCACTGTCCAGGTGGATCGACCGCTGGGTTCTGTCCATCCGCTTCACGGATTTATTTATCTTCTAAACTACGGTTATATAGCGGGTGAGATGGCACTGGATGGTGAAGCTCAGGATGCTTACATCCTCGGGGTGGCTGAACCCATGAAGCATTTCAGTGGAATATGCATCGCCGTGATAGAAAGGCTGGATGATGTCGAGGATAAGCTGGTTATCGCCTCGCCAGGGCAGCGGTTCAGCGAAGAAGAGATCCGTGATAAAACCAACTTCCAGGAACGTTATTTTCACATCCGTATCACCCTGCTGGATGATGATCAGGAACTTCGCTAGATAACCCCCGCTTACACCAGCTTTTCTTTTCCGTTCTCCTTGAGCAGCTGCACCAGCTTTTTGACATCCTGTTCAGATCCCCGTTTGCAGACCAGCAGCGCATCCGGGGTATCCACAATGATGAGGTCTTCCACCCCCAGTGCAGCCACCAGGCGGTCAGCACCAAATATCAGGTTGCGGTGGCTGTCCTCGACCAGGCTTTCACCCACCAGGATATTTTCGTGCAGATCATGCGGCAAGATCTCAAACAGACTGCCCCAGCTGCCGATGTCCGACCAGCCCATCGAAACCGGGATCACCGCCACGTCCTTTGCCCCCTCCATGATCCCATAATCCAGGGTAGCTTTACGTACCCCCTGCCAAGCGAAGTCAAGCCTGTCTGTAAAGTCTGGCTTTCCGATAGATGCTTTAATGTACATCAACTGGGCAAAGAGGTCCGGCATCTGTCTTTCAAATTCCAGCATAAGCTGACTGATCTGCCAGATGAACATCCCGCTGTTCCAGCTGAACTGCCCGCTGTCCATCATCTGCACAGCCTGCTCCACTTTGGGTTTTTCAATAAAACGCTGTACACGGTAGACCGCCTGCCCCTCCACATCACCAAGAAGCTCACCCTGCTGGATATAACCAAAGCCGGTGGCCGGTTCGGTCGGCTGGACGCCCAGAGTGACCAGGCGCCCCCCTTGTGCCACAGCCCTGGCTGCCGATAAGACTATACGAAATCGGTCGGTGTCCGCTATGTAATGGTCCGCGGTCAATACCGCCATCACAGCAGAAGGATCCATGTGCTGCAGTATGACCGCCGCCAGCCCAATAGCCGGTGCCGTCCCCCGCCCTTCTGGTTCTATAATGAAATTGCCCGTCGGGATCTCAGGTGCCTGTTTCAACAGGATATCCCTGTGTACAGCACTTGAGACCACGTGGATACGATCTGGGGGAAAAAGAGGAGACAAGCGGTCAACGGCATGCTGGAACATGGTGCGTTCCCCGATCAATTTTAAGGCTTGTTTTGGATACTTCTCTCGGCTCAACGGCCACAGCCGTGTACCGCTTCCACCCGCCATGATCACTGCATGGTACATCGCATACTCCTGGTCCAATTCTATTGATCAGCTTGATCAACTCATCCATTATAACCTCTCTGATCTGCCTTTCTTTGTCGATCCCTTGCGGGTGATTTGAGGCACAAAGTTGAACTGCTGGTTGACATTGAAATTTTCTAAAAATTAAGAATGAGCGTACGGGTAATCAAATACCCTGTGAATGAATTAAAACGCTCCACAAAGCGTTTAAACAAGTATAGGGATACCCCTGTATTCTTTCAGGTATTTAAGCCCCTTTATGATCCATTTTTGCCATAAAATGCGCATCCCGCTGGTTAACAAGTGTGCCCATGGGCACACTTGTTGATCTTAACCTTGCTATTTTGTCAGGAAGCATGTAAAAAGAAAGAATATTTTGACCCTTAGAGCCACTTTTTAATCAATTTCTCCAGGTCGATGCGGAAATCATAGCGCGGAGAATTGCCCGGTACACGCAGGTCTGCCAAGTCGATCGACCCGCTGCGCAGATCGCGCAGTCCATAGATCAACAGAACCCCGGCGACCATTGAGTTGGTCAGGCGGAGTGCTTCCGCCAGGTGGGCGATTTCAAGGATCAGGTCAGGCGGTAGGTCATACATTGCCCGCCGGCCGCGCCGCTCGATGTTGTGCCGCTGGTTGCGGGTCAGGCTTGAATAATCGACATCGCAATTATTTACCTTTGTAAGTCTCCTGGTAGCCATTGCTCTACCTCATCCTCTTATGCCCAGGTGATCTACCAGGCGCTGCAGCAGCTGCTGGCGTTCACTCAAACCAGGAACCGCGGCCAGGAAAGCGCGCATGTCGGGATCCAGCAGATCCGGATAGGCACCCGCCCCGAGGTAACCGGAGTTCATGCGGTCGAGGGTGTCGCTGACCTGCTGGGCCAGAACCCCCGGATCCAGGCGTGCCAGGCGCAATGCAGACCCGCCGGCATTGGTCCTGGTTTCGAGTGCCCGGGTTACTGCAAAGCTCAACGGCGAATGGATCACCGGCGTCAGGCAGGCGTAGATCAGCCAGGAGACCAGAGACTCCTTCTGGCAACTGGAGATCAGCCGTCTGGATAGTTCAGGGTTTAAGCGCTTGAAAATCTGCTCAGGTTGCCAGCCATGGTCATCAAAATATCCTTCCACCACCTGTTTTGGACGTTCAAGGGTCATATATCCCGCCTGATCATCGTCGGTATGTGGTGGAAAAGTGTATTTTGGATTGAAATAAGTATCTTTAAGTCTGATAAGTATATTTAATATTGTATCAAAATGACAATTACCTTCAGACAGTTGGGTCTCAAAATGACAATTTAAACCATCTACCAGGGTATCAAAATGACATATTTCTGACGGGGTGAGGGTCTCAAAATGACAAATACCGCGTCCGACCAGGGTCTCAAAATGACAAAATCCTTTTTCCTTACCCACAAAGGCAGCGCGGTAGAGCAGGTTTTGTATCTTGCGCTCATGCAGAGCTGAGCCGAGCAGGTGGATGTCCACGGCAGAACTGCCTGATGCAATTTCGGCAACGGCGTCCCTCAGATGAGCGTCACTTTCCGTCAGCTGGGTGTCGTACACTTCCAGTTGCCAATCGCTGCCCGAATCTGAATGACGTGTATCGATCCGGCAGAGATAAAGGCCAGCCAGCGAACGGCGTTCTTCACGCCAGGAACGCACATACTCAGAGTTACCCTTGATATCCTGTGAACGTGGCCGCCCGCGTTCAGAAACCTTTTTCTGGGGAATGCGGCCTGGCAGTGAGGTTGAACCGATCCATCCCTGCAGAGTGGTCAGACCACCGGGTACCCAGAAGGTGTTGCGGTCCTGGCCTTTCTCCCAGTCCACGTAACAGCACAGTTTGCTCATCAGGTACAGGGCACCCATATCATCCCCCAGCTCTGGCAGTACCTTCTTGAACCAGTACCAGGGAATCGCCAGGAAACTCTCCGGACGGACCAGATGCGCAGCCAGGCTGTCACACAGCGAGGAAAGCACCGGGTCCAGACAGTCGCGGTCCAGTGCCTGGCAGACCACCTGGTGGGTGCTGAGCGCATGATTAAAGGTGACCGTACCGCTGAATGGCGTGCGAAATGGAAACTGCAGTATCTGCTCACGGCTGGTATGCAGCGCTTCGCTCAGCGTTTCAATTGGATGATCCTTGATACTGTATTTCTGTAGCCAGGCCAGCAGGTCGCTGGCATCCCCTGGGGTGAGTAGCAGACCGCGGTAGCGGTAGGTGTTCGGCTGGCGCTGGATCCGGCCGTCCAGGATCACATGCTCAGGCTCGCTACGTGTAACGAACCAGTCAAGGCGGCTGTCTTTGAACAAGCGGAAGAACTTAGCCCGGCTGATGACATTACCCAGCGAGCGCAGCAGGGCTGAAACATCCACACTTACCGCATCACCTTCCAGGGGGTAGGACGCCAGGCTGTTGGATGCGTGGTTAGCCCGGTAGAATGCCTGGCGCAATGCAATGGCAACCAACACTGCTGGCGAACCAACAAACGGCACAAAGCGCAAAATATAGGAGGGGACTGCCACGATCGATTCTGGGCGGATGATCGCCTCTGTCACACCTGCAGCTCCAGGCAGGAAGCTCAGCTCTGTGGAAAGTGTGCCCATGGGCGCACTTTGGGTAGACAAATCCACCACAGCTGCGTTGAAATTTTGCGCATTCATGCCTTGAAACCCCCAATTTGGCCTGTTATGCGGTAAATAACTTGACCTGTGAATCGAAAGATGCTATGATGAAAAAGTACACAGCATATAGTATTGCAGTACAACAACATTAGGATTGCTCCCATCCGTATCCTAAATTTCAGTCGCAGGAGACCCGATAGCAGCGGGTCTCTTGCTGTTTAATTCCCCTGCCCAGGCAGGGAGTCATTTTAAATATCCATGATCGCCAGACGGTTCAATTTATTAAGGATCACGGTTTCGAGGTAATCAGCTGCAAGGCTCAGAGCAGTGCTCAGCGAGGCATGCGCAGCAGCAGAGATCTCGAGGATCTTCTTTTCATCCAGCAGGTTCAATGGGTTGGTCAAACCGGCCATCTTACAGCGCGAGTACAGCATATTGGCGATCTCCTGGACCTCGGGCGCGCGGAAGGGATGATACAGCCCCAGGAAGGTGTTCAGGTCTCCCAGGTTGGCGGTGGTATCGAATAGGTCCTGCAGAAAGACCACCGCTTTGATTGACTTGTTGTTCTCCACCGACCACTGCAGCATGCCGTAGAGGTACTCCTGGTCGACCGGAGGGCCGTCCAGCACCAACAGCAGGGACCGGTCTGGCCGCTTGAGAAAAGCATAGATCGAATCAAGACGGTCAGAGTTCGAGCGTGAAAGGGGCAGGCCAAGGGCATCGATCACGGTCATCAGGAAATGGCGTGGTTCGGTGATGTTATTGGTGTTGATGTACAGCCCATGGGTGGATCCCATGGCAAGCTGCGGGTGCACCATAGAGGCCAGCCTCTGAGCCAGCATGGTCTTACCAGCGCCCACTGGGCCGGCGATCACCCCCAGGTTCTTCTGGGGATCGCGGTCATCCAGGAGGAAGCTGTAAGCCACCTCCAACACCTTGCGCTGCTCGGCGATGTGCGGAAAGAAGAAGCGCGTATCCACATAGCGCAGGAAAGGGTGTTCCAAAAATCCAGCTTTAATAAGGTCGGTTGTTTTGATCATTGCACTCCATTGGTCGCTTGTTAAAAGCTACAAATAGCTTAACATAACCCAATAATTAAGTCAAGTGGCTTAAAAATATTCATCACTTGCTACAAGTGGCTGAATTATAACCCGCGGAATTGGTAAATACAAGAGAAAATGATTCAGATCGATCAAAAACATGGTATGATTAAAAAAGTTAAAAGGCAGATCGAATTGACGAGGTGAATAAGCTATGGCTATTATATCCCTGATCAACCGTAAGGGTGGGGTTGGCAAATCTACCATCAGTATCAACCTGGCGGCTGGTCTGGCTACCTGGGCTTCGCGTAGACCGGGTGAAAAACCGGTCCTGCTGATTGACATGGATGACCAGCTCAGTGCCACGATCACAGCCATGGGTGGCGGGCTGGAAAACGCCTTTGTGCCTGCCATCACGGCCGATCCCAGCTTTGCTCTATCCCTGGGCAACGGCTTTGGAGGGTCTGAGTCCCTGCTGATCGACTCGTTGCTGCCGCGCGAGCGGGCTGCCAAGGTGCGCATTTTTAAGACCAACAAGACCCGCATGGAGGGACTGGAGGATGCCCTGCGATCGATGCCTGATTCGGCTTTCCAGTTGTCCTATTTTCTCGAACCAATCAGGGACGATTTCTCTTTCATAATTATTGACAATCCCCCGTCTGCCGGAATGATTCCTATGAACTCCCTTGTTGCCAGTTCGCATGTCCTGATCCCCATTGAACCGGATGGGTTGAGCCTGATCGGGCTGGCGGATATTTTACGCATGATCGAGAATGTGCAGCGCAATACCAACCCCAGCTTGCAAATCCTGGGTATAATCCCTTCCCGCTTTCGCATGGTTCGCCGCCAATCACGTGATGTGATCGAGGATATGGAGAGCATGTACGGCCACCTCTTGCTGCCGTATGTCAAGGACCTGGCGGAGATCTCGGCCGCCACCACGGCGGGCTCGGATGTCTTCTCCTACTGCCCGCAGAGTTCGCAGGCCTTCCGCTGTTTTTCCAACCTGGTCGATGCGGTACTGGGAAAGCTGCAGGTCTGATCGGTAAGTGTGCCCATGGGCACAGTTAAGAAATAAAACGAGGTTTGAGTTATGGCTAACGAAGGTAGAAAAAGAGATTTCGCCGGTCTGATTAATATGACCGGCCAGGCATTTGATGCCAGCATGGGAGAATCCGCCAGCCAGGCGGGTGCGGATGTGCCGCGCATGGTCAACAACCGCCAGAGCGTGTACCGTGTGCCCTTGAGCATGGTGCGGCCGGACCGCTTCCAGGCGCGCTTTATCCTGCCCCACGCCCTGCGTCAGGCTTTTTACAGCGGCGAACTGGGTTGGCGGGAAGTGACCCTGCGCTGGATCGAAATGGCGAGGGAAGATCCGCTCATCGCCAGGGAACTGTCCGAACTGGCTTTCCTGGGGGCTTCGCTGCATGATACCGGGCAGATCAAGCCAGTGACCGGGCAGGTGGTCAACCGGGATGGGCGGGATACCTTCCACATGCTCACCGGGGAACGGCGTTTTTGGGCTACCGCGATCAAGGCGGTCCAGAATAGGGAGGATGCTGAGCCTTTTGTCCTGGCCATCATTGATAACCAGCCCTCGCTGGAAAAACAGATCGCCGAAAACATGGCTTATAAAGAACTGACTGCAGTGGGCAAGGCCAGGGCTGCTGCCCGTATTGTCCTGGAAACCAACGGCATCAGCCCCCTGCCGGGCGATGATGAATACAACTACTTCCGACAGGTGTCCGAGATACGCCTCAACGAAGAAACCCGCGATAGGCTGCAGCAGACACTACAGATCGAGCGTACTTATTATGGACGCCTGATGAAGTTCTTTGAGCTGCCGCAAGACCTGCTGTCAATGTGCGATCTGGCAGAGATGCCGGAGCGGGTGCTGCGCGAGATCATGCAGTTTGACCGCCAGTACTGGGAACAGGGTATTCGTTATTTTGCCGGCCGGGAGAACTGCTCCTACCTGGATGTGCATGCCTATTTGGACGGCGTTCAGGGGCGCATCAAGAACCGCGCCCCGCGCACACCGCTTGACCCTGCCACCCGTGCAGCGCGTTCTATCCGCCGGGCGCTGTTTACCATGGAGGATATTGCCCAGGACGACAAAGTGGGCGCGCTGGCGGATGCCATGTTGGGCGATGTGGA
>CAYSZB010000031.1:0-26271 GCA_964435475.1 uncultured Anaerolineaceae bacterium
ACCTTTGCGAGGATTGGAAATCCCTCTAATTTATGAAAGAGATATGCAGCTTCGATCAAAAAAGACCTCTGTTAGGAGGTCTTTTAAGTCGGGGCGGGCGGATTTGAACCGCCGACCTCACAGTCCCGAACCGTGCGCTCTAGCCGGGCTGAGCCACGCCCCGAATTTCCAAATTATACCATTCCCCAAGATTTGGGCAAGCTTTTTGAGATTCTCACTTATAATCTTCCTTGAGGTATAGAATGAAATTTTCATCTACAGATTTTATTTTAATATTTTTATCCCTGTTCTCTCTCTTATTATTTGGCGGTTTTGCCCTTATCTCATTTCATGAAAAAGAAAGACGGGCTGGTAGGGTCGCCACCCTATTCACATTATCCACACTAATAATTTTCCTTGCTCCGGTTTTCTTATCTAATACAGTCCAGATGATAATCATTTTTATTACTGTTACCCTTATAATGGTCTTCTTCATTCTTATGTTAATCCCGATCGGAAGGCCTGAACATCACCTTGAACAAACAATTAACAAGATTGATGAAAGAGATGTAATATTTTCAAGGAATCAACTGGTACCCGGCACTGAAAAATTCAACACATACTACAGGCAACATTCAGACCTCCTGTTACCCGATAATGAATGGCGGAAAAACCCAGGTTTGCTCTCACCCAACGCAGCTTTTTATGAACCATTTTCATTCTCGGCAACCAGTGCAAGTTTTTCGACACTCGCAGCACTGGGACCTTTTGCTGATGGACCGATCAATCCGGATGAAGTTGCCTTAAACCCTCAAGAAGCAACATTAAAGATCAAAGCGCTTGCCAAATTCCTTGGTGCGATGGAAGTTGGGATTTGCGAATTGAACCCAGTCTACATTTATACAAATACAGGCCGTGGTGCAGGAACTTATGCCGAAGACATCAATCTAGATCATAAATTTGCCATCGCGATGACATTTGAGATGAATCACGAGATGATCAGCGCCAACCCCATGATGCCAGGTGTGATGGAAACCGGTCATGAATACGTGCAATCAGCCTCAGCGGCAGTCAGGCTCGCAGCAACCATCCGAAACCTTGGACATCCTGCCAGGGCGCATTTTGAAGGTAACTACCAGGTGATCCTGCCCCCGATCGCCAGAGATGCCGGATTGGGCGAGATCGGACGGATGTCCCTGCTAATCACTCCAAAGCATGGACCACGCGTCAGGTTATCCGTGGTAACGACGGACCTGCCCTTGATCCCGGACCGACCAGTTGTAGATCCATCCGTCATCGATTTTTGTAATATCTGCCAAAAGTGCGCCTCCACTTGCCCCTCAAAAGCCATTTCGAAATTTGAACGCCAGAAAACGAATGGAGCCTTGCGGTGGGTGATTGACCCGGTGGCCTGCTACGGCTACTGGACAAAGGTTGGCACAGATTGCGGCCTTTGTATGCGGGTCTGCCCTTATGCCCATGGTTCATCCTTGCATCACCAAGTGATCAGGTGGGGAATCCGGAAATCCGGCTTTTTCCGCCGGGCAGCCCTGCTTATGGATGATATTTTCTATGGAAAGCACCCCAAACCCAGGAAAGTGCCAACCTGGACCAGCCTGGATCCCACAAAATAAGGCCAAACGATTAAGGCTTTAGCAAAACCTTTAATACGCCAGGCGATGATGCCCGGTCGAAAGCCTGTAAACCTTTTTCAAGTGGGTATATTGAATCGATCAGTATTGTCGGATCGATCAAATCGTTTTCCATTAATTTAATTGCGGGTTTGAATGGTCCACAACGCGAACCGATCAGTTGTATTTCATCAACTACGACAGAAGACATATTCAATGTCAAATCCCCTGCAAAAGTGCTTTTCAACACCAGGATGCCACGCGGCCTGACCGCGGTACGTGAGAGCGCAAAACCTTGCGGAGAGCCGGTCACTTCGACCACCAGGTCTGACCGACCCCGCTCAACCTGATCAGGACTGATGCAGCGTATACCCAAATTTGAAAGGATTTCAATGGGTTTATGGCGCCTGGCAACAACCTGCAATTCGCAGCCTTTCAGGCCAAGAGTCATCGCAATAAGCAGCCCCAGCCTGCCAGCACCAACAACCAAAACTCTCATGCCGGGGCTAATGTGGATCTGCTGTTGAATCTCAAGGGCGGCTGCAAGTAATTCCGTAAACACAGCCTTCTCATCACTGACACTATCAGGGACAAGATGTAAATTTCGGGCAGGTAATCGTAAATATTCCGCAAAAACGCCTGGATAATTCTGGATGCCCAGAGTCCTGCGGTTTTCACAGTGCGAGGTATTGCCAGCCAGACAAGTTGGACAAACACCACAATAAATGCTGATCTCGCCTACCACCCTCTGATTTAACAGTCCTGGATTAGCGGGGGATTGCACCACTTCACCGACAAATTCGTGCCCGGGGATATTCGTGAATTTGTAATAGCCTTTGACCATCTCCAGGTCTGTACTGCAAATCCCAGCCAGGTGAAGTTTGACCAGGACCTCATCACGACCTAATGCTGGTAATGGAAGTTGATCCCGATAAGACAGACATTGATTTTCAAGCCAAAGCCCTTTCATTTCCTAATCCAACTCCTATTAAATCCATTTATCAAGAAAGATCTTTTTATACCAATTATCAAGCTCTGCCTGGCAGAGTAAACCCTCTGCGGCTCCTGCTGTGCCAATTTTGAAGGAAGAAAAAACAGACGCTTTAGTTAACGCCAAAAAAGGATCATCATGAGCAAGGTACTCATGCAGAAAACAAGAAAAGAGCGCATCACCCGCTCCAATCGTGCTTATAATAGGCCGGGTAAAAACAGCAGGACAGGTAAATGCATTTTGGCCTTTGACTTTCAAAAATGATCCTTCAGCCCCCAACCCAATAACAATGATCTCATTTCGGAATCTCTTAACCAGTTGATCTGCGACAACCTCAGGCTTATCCCATAGATTATCACTGCTAATAAAAAGGATATTGGCTGATTTCATATAATCCTGGTTATAAGGATCATTGATGTCACCCAAAGCGTGTACATCCGTTGCGATCCGCTTACCTGCTTGAATCGCAATTTCGAGCATGGGACGGGCAAAATTGATGTTACAGATCGCTGCCAGATCGCACGAATTCAAAGCCTGGGGAACAAAATCCAATGGATATGCCGTTTCCTGGATGTCTTTCAGGTCTGTATTGATTGCCCTTTTTCCCTGGCTGTCATATAAAATCACTGATTGCGGAGTTGTATGAATCAGAGGCAAGACGCTTTCCTGATCAATGCCTTCACTTTTCAAGGTCGATCGCACCAGATCGCCAGCAAAATCCCTGCCCACCAAGGAAAAGAAGGAGACTTCATCACCCAGGGTAAGTAAAGCTTTGGCGATGTTGTAACCGACACCGGAAACTGTGCTGTTAACCCCAAAAAATGGGTAGCGTGCTGTTTGGTAGGGAATTGGAAAAGAATCGATCCTTAATGTAGTTTCAATGTTAATCAACCCGGCGACAAAAATCCTGCTCATAGATCGTTAACGCGCTCCGGAGCGTCCAAACTGTCTCTCCAGCAGGTCTGCAGATAGATGGATCATCGTTGGGCGTCCATGGGGACAGGTGCGCGGAGAATTGCAACTTTCCAAGTCCAGTAACAGTGCTTTTTGTTCAATCTCGGACAGTTTCTGACCACCCTTTATCGCCATCCTTTTACAAACCCTTGCTGCTACAAGCGCTTCAACCTCTGATTGCAGAGGTGTCTCATCTTCTTCAGAGGTTTCGATCAACCCCATGAGGGCATCTTGTGGATCTCCTTTGGTCAATATCGACGGTATCGCCCTTATCACGTAAGAATTAGGACCAAATTCTTCCAAATCAAAACCCAATGCTGCTAGGACTTCAACTCTTGAATTAAATAACTCAACTTTTTCCCGCGGAACCTGGAAAATGGGTGCATCTGACAAAGATTGCGATGGAATGCTTTTAGCCGAGAATTGAGCCATCAATTGTTCAAAAAGAACCCGCTCATGGGCTGCATGCTGATCGATAAGGTAAAGCCCATCCGGACCTTCTGCAACCAGATAGGTATTAGCCACCTGCCCAACCAGGCGCAAAAGTGGTAAACCATCCCTCGTAAAAGCCATTTTCGTTTGAGTAACAGCCTGATCACCAGGATCAACTCCACCAGGTTGATTGGAGACTTGACTGCCCATTTCCCATGCAGGGTCAATTTGCCTGCTCTGCCCCCCCCAGTTGGGATACATCTGGACTACCGGAACAGGTGAAGAGGCCAAGAGAGCTTTACGAACCGCTCTTTGCACCAGGCTGAAGATGCCCAATTCCTCCCTGAACCGTACCTCAGCCTTTGCCGGATGGACATTGACATCCACCTGGGTTGGTGGAACCTCGATGAAAAGCATGGCTATCGGAAAGCGACCAACCATGAGCATGGTATGGTAGGCTTTGATCACGGCAGACGTTACAGATGCGTCCTGAACCCACCTTCCATTGACAAATGTGATAATGTCCTTGCGATTAGATCGGGTAAGCGCAATTGGACTGATAAATCCCTGGATGCGGGTCGATCGATCAACAAAATCAACTTCGATCATCTGGCGGGCCTCAGCAATGCCAATTATGATATTGAGTAATTCCCGTTTATCGCCACTGCCACTGGTGTGAAGTTTTTGGGAACCATCCTGGATATATTCCCAACGAATGGAAGGATATGCCATGGCATAACGCAAGATCAGCGTTTGGATTTGACTTCTTTCAGTGACTTCAGATTTTAAGAATTTTAAGCGCGCTGGAACATTAAAAAAGAGGTCTTCAACCCTGACCAGAGTTCCCTGTGGCGCACCAACTGGTACCAGGTTCTCACATCTCCCACCTTCCATGCGGATACTGACCCCATTATTACCCTTGCCATCGAATGAAACCAGGGTTAAGCGAGAAACTGAACCGATGGAAGCTAAAGCTTCACCACGAAAACCCAAGGTATTAATCGCAAAGAGGTCTTCGGTTTTCTGTAATTTACTGGTGGCATGTCTCGCCAATGCGAGTGCTATTTCATCGGCAGGAATACCAATGCCATCATCAGAAACCTCGATCAAGCTTTCCCCTGCGCCTTTAATTATGATCTTTATCTTTTTTGCTCCAGCGTCGATCGCATTTTCGATCAGTTCCTTTACAACAGAGGCAGGGCGCTCAACCACCTCACCAGCTGCAATCTGGGATGCGATATGATCTGGCAATATATGAATTGGCATAATAAACTCCAAGCAAAATTATAATCGCTAATGGCGCGCAACATTATCTAAACAATTCGACATACCTTGTATATGCTAAAATGATGGCAATATGAGTGCAACCGAACACATAATCAACATCCTGGGTTCTTTGCCGGAAAAACCCGGTTGTTACCTGATGAAGGATGAAACCGGAAAGATCATCTATGTCGGGAAGGCAATCAACCTTCGCAGCCGGGTGCGGTCATATTTTCACGAATCTGCTGACCATTCATACAAAACCATGCAACTCGTTGAAAGAATTTCAGACATCGAGTTTATTGTTGTAGGTTCAGAACTTGAAGCACTAATCCTTGAGATGAACCTGATCAAGCAACACCGTCCCCGCTATAACGTACGTTTAAAAGACGACAAGCGTTATCCATACATCAAGGTGCATTGGTCTGATCCGTTTCCGAAGCTTTCAGTGACACGCCGAATGCTTGATGATGGATCGAGGTACTTTGGACCCTACACTTCAGTATGGGCAGTCCACCAAACTCTGGAGGTTCTGCGAAGGATATTTCCTTATCTAACCTGCGCCCGCGAGATCACCGGGAAAGATGCCAGGCCTTGTTTGTATTTTGACATCAAGTTGTGCACAGGTCCGTGTATTGGTGCAATCGACCAAAGCAACTACCGCCAGATGATCGACAATCTCTGCAAATTTCTTGAGGGTCGGACGGAAAATGTAATTCAGCGTTTGCAAACAGATATGCAAACAGCATCAGAAGAAATGCGCTATGAAAAAGCTGCCGCAATCCGCGACCAGATTCAGGCGATTGACCAGGTTGTCGAGAAACAGAAAGTGATTTCGGACGAACAAAAAGACTCGGATATTATCGCCATGGCCAGATCGGATGGAGAGGCCTGTGTGCAGATCTTTTTTGTGCGTTCGGGCAAATTGATCGGGAGGGAGTATTTCATCCTTGAAGGAACTGAAGAGGAAAACGACCAGCAGATATTAAGCGAATTCGTTAAGCAATTCTATTCTCAGGCTACATTTATTCCACAGGCGGTGATGCTTCCACAAGAACTCGAGGAAGCCCAGATCATTAACCAATGGCTGAACACTCGGAAGCCGGATGAAAAAGTGGAATTCCTCATCCCAAGGCAGGACAGCTCCAGGAACCTGGTCGATATGGCCACAGAAAACGCAGTGGAAACTCTGCGCTCTCTAAGAACCCGCTGGTTGGCAGACAAGGACAGGCAGCACGAGGCGTTAAGTGAACTTAAAAAGGCTCTTTCCCTTAAGGAAATTCCGAATCGTATCGAGTGTTATGATATTTCCACCATCCTGGGGACCTCAAGCGTTGGCAGCATGGTGGTTTTTGAACAGGGTATTGCTAATAAAAAGTACTATCGACGGTTCAATATCCGATATGTGGAAGGTCAGGATGACTTCGCCAGTATGGAGGAGGTCCTGACCAGGCGCTTCAAGCGCTGGCAAATTGCAGAAGAGCAAAAAGAGGTACCAGGAAAAAAACCTGACCTGGCATTTTCGCTTCTGCCAGACCTTTTAATCGTGGATGGCGGAAAAGGACAATTGGCAAGAGCCATCAAGGTGCTGGATGAATTTGATTTGTCAGAAAAAGTACCTGTTGTTGGCCTGGCGAAGCAACAGGAGGAATTTTTCCTTCCCGGGAAAAAGGATTCTGTCATATTAGACAACCATTCACAAGGGTTCTACCTTATCCAGCGCATCCGGGATGAAGCCCACAGGTTTGCCATTACAGCCCACCGCACCAAACGGTCAAAGGTTGGTTTGGCATCAAGGTTAGATTCGATACCAGGAATTGGACCAACGCGGCGTAGAGAATTGCTGGCAAAATTTGGTTCGATCGACGGAATTTTAGCAGCAGCAGACGAAGAACTCTCAGGAATAAAAGGCATTACAATAGAGTTAGCACAACTTATTAAGACTGAATTGGAGTAGGTATGGCAGAAAGACAGCAGAAAAAGACAAAATTATTCCAGGTGATCACAGCAATTATTGCTTTTATCATGATATTGGCAATGGTCCTGTCAATGATTAGATTTTAAAGTTGAGGAGGAATAAATGATCGATGCATTAGGCAAGCATTTTATTGAACAGACAAAATATCAAAATATGGGCTTAACACCACAAAAGCAGGGAGAGCTACAACCGGAATTTATTCAGCCTGCTGCTGGAAAATTTGCGATCATTGAGTTACCCAAACCCGACCAGGTGCACATGCCAGGAAAAGACCTCAGAACGATCATCGAACATAGGACTTCCGTTCGTAAGTATGAGGAACAGATGTTGACCATGGACGAGTTATCCTACCTGCTTTGGCTTACTCAGGGAATAAAAAATGTATTGCCAAGCAATCTGACCATGCGTACAGTTCCTTCGGCTGGCGCAAGGCATCCTTTCGAAACCTGGTTGTCAATTAATAAGGTTGAATCTTTGATGCCTGGGCTGTATCATTACCTTCCGTTGGAGCATGCCCTGGAACAGGTCAGACTGGGTGAGGAAATAAATCAGCAGGTTAGTATTGCTGCGCTAAAGCAAGGCCAAATAACCAACAGCGCTGTCACTTTCATTTGGGTCGCCCACCCTTATCGAACAAGCTGGCGATATGGTTCCAGAGCTTATCGATATATTTATCTTGATGCGGGTCATCTGTGTCAGAATCTTCACCTGGCAGCTGAGTCTATTGAGTGTGGTGTTTGTGCGATCGGCGCCTATGATGACGACAAGATCAACCAGGTCCTAGACCTTGATGGTGAGTCCCAGTTTGTCATTTATATGGCCACCCTGGGAAAGAAGAAACTATAAATCAAGCGATTGTTATTGACAAAAAAAGCGCGATGAGCGCTTTTTTTATAATATCTAATTTCCAAGTCGGGATCTTTCTTCTTCAACGATTGAGTGATCCAGTTTTGCGAACAAAGCACTGGGTTGGTTGATCTTTTTTCCCGGAGTAAGATCCGTAGAAAGCCAAAGGTCAAATTTATCTCCGGTAAGCGAATCTGAAGCATCATAGGTAAGGATTTCATGACTTCCAAGATCATCACTCATGATTCTGGTAGCTTGCAGGCCAAACAAAGGCTTCTCATACCCAAGGTAAGTGTGCAGTTTCTCACTTGTGTGGGGAATAAACGGCGAGAAGAGTATCTTCAACCAGTCTATTGCCTGCATCGCAGTGTAAACGGACTTCGCAGCCTGGTCTTTGTCGCTTTTGATCTCAAACCAGGGAGCATTGGTGTCCAGGTACTTGTTGACTTCGGTAGCCAGGCTCATCACCTCGGCAATAGCTGCTCTCAACTGCACTTTTTCCATCTTTTCGGCGACGCTTGAAAAACCAGCTTTGATCGTTTCAAGAAGAGCAATGTCCTGGGGTCGTAATTCTCCTGGAGAAGGGACGACACCTTCCCAATGTTTAAAACCAAACGAAAGCACACGATTGACAAGGTTGCCCCAAGTGGCAACCAGTTCATTGTTATTTCGCTGATAGAATTCTTCCCAGTCCCAATCCGAATCACGGTTTTCAGGCATTGAGATGGTTAGGTAATATCGCAAGGGATCGGGATCATAGCGATCCAGGAAATCTCTGCCCCAAACAGCCCAATTCTTGCTGCCAGAGATCTTCTTCCCCTCGAGGTTCATGAATTCATTGGCTGGTACGTCATATGGCAGGACCATCGGTTGGGGGTTCAAGGCATTCATCGCTTTATCAAAACCGGTCCGTAAGCCAATTAGTTCTGCCGGCCAAATAACCGCATGAAATGGGATGTTGTCCTTGCCAATAAAGTAGTAGGACCGGGCTTCAGGATTTACCCACCACTCACGCCATTTTCCTTCGTAATTATTAATCGAGGACCACTCAACTGTACTGGATAAATAACCGATCACAGCTTCAAACCATACGTAAAGGCATTTTTCATCCCATCCTTCAACAGGTACAGGGATTCCCCAATCAAGGTCACGCGTGATCGGCCGGCCATGTAGACCTTCAGATAAAATCTGGCCAAGTGATTGGCGCATAACATTAGGCCGCCAGTAATCCTCCCTGGTTTTCAAGAAGTCGATTATCTCTTCCTGAAGTTTTGCCAGGTCAAGGTAGAAGTGTTCTGTATCCTTTAATACAGGAACTGAACCATCAATTTTCGACCTGGGATCGATCAATTTTTCGGCTTCAAGAATGTTTCCGCATTTCTCACATTGATCACTGCGGGCATCCTGGTTTCCACAGAAATAACAAGTGCCCTCAACATAACGATCGGGGAGGAATTTCTTTTGGGCTTCAGAGTACCACTGCTTTTCAGTAGCTTTGTAAAGATAGCCATTTTCTTTAAGCGTGGTAAATATTTTCTGGGCTACATCAAAATGATTGTTGGTATGGGTGCTGGTAAAAATGTCATAAGTTAAACCCAATCGCTGGAATAACTCAAGAAAACCTGAATGATACTGTTTGTAGACTTCCAATGGCGTTGTATTTAATGCATCTGCCTTAACAGTGATCGGAGTACCGTGTGCGTCAGACCCTGAGACCATCAGGACCTGGCGTCCACGCAAGCGATGATATCTGGCACAGATATCAGCCGGCAGGTATGAACCAGTTAGGTTGCCGACATGGATTTCAGCATTGGCATATGGCCAGGCAACTGCAATTAAAATATTTTGTTTCATTAGGACAACCTTTTCACGTTTTTGATAATCAACACAGATTCTTGTAATTTGACTAATTTATTGCACATCAGAATTGTCAATGACATGCTTACACATGTTTTCGTTCAAGTTTTGACCGCAGTCAGGGCATAAACCCTTACAATCGGGTTTACACACAGCATTAATCGGAATCTCCAGCAACAGATATTCTCTGAAGATCACACCCAAGTCAATGTATCCATCATCAGGAATGATCATGTCCAGGTCATCCTGTGAACGTTGGGCAAACACATAAAGTTCTTCGAATTCGGTCTTTGCTTCACAGAGAAAGTCCGAAAGGCAATTTACACATGTTACCAAAATCTGGCCATTTACATTCGCCTCCAATAACAAGCCCTCCCGGGTGCGTGAAAAACGCAATGTACTTGCCAGGTTGACCACATTAAGATCAGGTTCAATGAATACCTCAGGATAATTGATTGAAAAATCTCTGCTAAAACCGACTGGTTTATTGAGAAAGTAACCGATATTGGTACGTAGTGAATACTTTTGCTTTTCCATGGTGTCGTCGCTTCTAATTTTCGCTTTTATCCTTTTTGGGCGAAAGCTATTATACTCTATCATATAATTGCACTAAATTTCAACACCGATGATAAAAATGAATGAGATATTGATAGCCACTAATAATCCTGGAAAATTACGAGAAATCAAGGAATTATTAAAATCACTTCCCATCAAAATAATTGCTCCTCGAGATCTAGAAATATCAATCGAAGTTGATGAGGATGGCAAAACATACTTTGAAAATGCGTATAAGAAAGCCATTGCGTATCAGAAGGCTTCTGGGGGAGTCCTAACGTTGGCAGATGATTCGGGTCTCGAAGTCGCGGCGTTGGACGGGTTGCCCGGAATAAATTCTCATCGATTTTCGGCCAAACAAAATGCTTCCGACCTGGATCGCAGAATTTCCCTACTTGAAAGATTGCTTGGCCACCCAGAGCCATGGAACGCATGCTTTCATTGTGAGATCGTGATAATGGGAAGCAGCGGTAACTGTTTTCGAGCCCATGGAAAATGCGAAGGAGAAATCATCGCAAATGAACGGGGAACCAACGGGTTTGGATATGACCCAATATTCTACTTACCCCAGAAGGGCAAGACAATGGCTGAATTAACCGACCAAGAAAAGAACCAGGTCAGCCACCGGGCAAACGCCATTAAGAAAGCACTGACCTATTTACGATCCTTATCTATATCTGAAGAGTAATCCTTTGCCTACCAGCCGTTGTAGTGAACTTTCTCAGCATTAAAGCGATCAACCGATCGAGGAGCTTCAGCCGGATACCCCAGGACAATTATTGAGAAGGGCTTAATATCTTCGGGCAGGCCAAGCAACTCGACCACCCCATTGACACGCTCCTCCCTGGGATGAACACCCAGCCAAACCCCACCCAAACCAAGGCTATGAGCAGCAAGCAAAATATTTTCACTGGCAGCTGCACAATCCTGGATCCACATTTCATAGAGTTTTCCCTGTGGTACATAAGCGCAAACAAATATTGCCGCCGGGGCTTGTAAAGTCATTTTTGAGTGAGGGTGAAAAGTAGATATCTTATCCAGTATCTCCCTCTTATCTACGACAACAAAATGCCAGGGCTGACCATTATTGGAAGAAGGTGCCTGCATCGCTGCTTTGAGCAGGTTCGTTATTGTCTCAGGTGGTATTTCCTCGTTAGTAAAACTGCGCACACTTCGCCTTGTCAATAAATTTTCTAGAGCTTCCATTTCATTCCTCCAATCAGGATTTATATCCTATCATCCTTAAAAAATCTTTTCGCCAGGCAATGTCGCCAGGCTCCTCAACACCTTTAGGGGCTTCACCATCGATGACACCAAGAATTCCTCTGCCCTGGTTTGATTCTACAATGATCACTTCAACATTATTGGCTGTGGCACAGAAAATATGACACACCTCTGGCACCATCTTTATGGAATTAAGAACATTGATCGGAAAATAACCTTCCTGGAGAAAGATGATGAAGCTGTGACCCGCGCCAAGTGCCAATGCGTTGTTTTTTGCCAAAGCAATCATTTCATCATCTGTGCCACTCCATCTAATAAGGCATTTCCCTGATGCTTCACAAAATGCCATGCCAAATTTTATCCCTGGCACACTTGTTACAAGGCATTCGTGAATATCTTCAACTGATTTTATAAAATGAGATTGACCCAGGATAAAGTTAATTGTTTCAGGTTTGGTAATTCTTACGCTCCTAATTTCCATGACCATCTCTCCAATCAATGATATATAATTTTAGCATGGATACCTATGAAATTCATGAACGGGCATAAATAATGAATATTAAATTTTTGCACAATTTTTTTGGCTGCCTGTTATCGATACTATTCGCATTTTCTAACATTTCTACCTCAGCCCACAACAATTTTTCAAGTTCCGTTTCTGAAAGTATGGACCAAAATTCTTATTACTGGTTTGAAGACTATACCGGACCCAAGTATTGGGAGAACACCCCACAGGATGGGGTAATCGTCAGTTTTGCGGATCATAAAGAACTGATCCCTGGTCCAAATGACAAGATCAGGGCTATTGTCCAGTTCAAAAAACAGAGTGTTGCCCAATACAAACTATCACTATCACCTGCGCTCAACACAAGGGCAAAACAGGATTTGATCCATGAATATAGCTCTGAACTCACTACTAATCAAGATATGTGGCTTGAATCGATCAAAGAAGCTGGGGTGGAAATAACTGAGATCAATAGACACCAATTATTAAGCAACAACATCACGGTATTTACGAGTCCAATAAATTTCAAGTTCCTTAGAGGCAATGAATTTGTAAAGCAGGTATCGCCCGATTACCAGGTTAAACCGCACCTGGTGGAGTCAATTCCACTGATTGGTGCTGATCAGACCTGGCAGGTGACTTCCCCCACCGGAACACCTCTGACCGGAATTGAGAAGATCATTGCTGTTATTGATTCTGGAATTGATTACACCCATCCAAACCTGGGAGGATGCCTGGGTTCAGGGTGCAAAGTCCTGGGCGGGTATGACTTTGTTAACCTGGATAATGATCCATTCGACGATTTTGGACATGGAACACATGTTGCTGGAATCATTTCTGCAAGTGGAAGTTTAAAAGGTGTTGCACCTGATGCACGATTATTGGCTTACAAGGTGATCAGCGAAGAAGGCACTGGCTATGCCTCTGACGTGATAAGCGCGATCGAACGGGCTGTCCTGGATCATGCTGATGTCATCAATCTCAGTATAGGGGGACCAGGAAACCCATCTGATCCTCTCAGTCAAAGTGTTGATATGGCAACTGAAATGGGCACGGTCGTGGTTGCTTCTGCGGGAAACAGGGGATCGAATTATGCGACGATCGATTCGCCTGGACTGGCATACAGTGCAATAACAGTGGGCGCTTCAACGAAGACGGATTACATTGCCTCATTCAGTTCAAGGGGACCAGTGGCTGACAGCAACCTGACGGCCAAGCCTGACCTAATCGCGCCTGGTCAGTCCATTTATTCGACAGTGCCTGTGAGCGGTCCACTGGGCAGCGCAAGCGGTTTCCGGTATTTAAGCGGCACCAGCATGGCAGCACCGCATGTGGCAGGTGCAGCTGCCTTGCTGAGGCAATACCGGCCATCCTGGACCCCTCAGATGATCAAAACCGCATTAATGAACCTTGCGGTAAAAAAGAATTACGACGTTTTCACCCAAGGGGCAGGCAGGTTGGATCTCAGGGGATTGGAAGATATGGGCACCCTGGTCACATCAGAAGTGATCGACTTTGGCATAGATGATCTTGCCATGAATACCTGGGTGAAAGAGCAAACAGTGAGGATAACCAATCTACAGCTTGCCCCACGTGAATTCTTGCTTTCTTTACCCGAAGCAATGGATATGGGGGTCTCAATCACAATTTCTCCCCACGTTTTCTCCTTGAACGCAGGTCAAACCCAGGAAATTCTTTTAACCTTGACAGTAGAAAATCAAATACTACCAAATGCACCTGCGGCACCATACAGTTATCATTACAATCTGCTGCTTTCTGATGGTGAAAATCAAGAGAACCTGAATTTCACTTTCATCAAGATGCCAATACTGGACATGCAGATCAATGACGACCCATGGGTGGTGGTGGTACACAACCGGCAGGACCTGATAAAGACAAGTTCCTTTGACTATCACCCGATCATGTTCCTGCCTGAAGGGTACTATGACGTGCTTATCCAGTTCCTGGATGGAAAGAGCCGGGTTGTAAAGGAAAATGTCCTCGTCAACGCCATGACCAACCTGGAATTTAACAAGAGCGACGCAACAAATCGCGTTGACATCATAATGAATGACATACATGGCCAGAAGATCCCATTCGAGGGGTTATTGATGGATCAAAGAATGCCCACGGCGCTAACATTAAAGGGGTCTGATTTTGGGCTGTACTCCCTGGGGCGATCATGCATTGGTGAGACGACATGCGATCACCTGATGTTTTCGGACGTCAGCGATGCTTATTCGTTTGAGATCACTATACCTGCCCAATCGGTCCATACCAATTGGGATTATTACCGGTTTTATCACCAGTTGAGTGAGGGCATCTCGGGGGATTTATTACTGGAAAACTCAGCAGATGAGCTCAAACCGGTAAATTTCCACTTTCCAAAGCCCAGTGTTGGCGATTCCATTACCTTGATCAGATGGATCGGCAGCAAGATGATCCTTACCACCAGTGATGATTCGTACCAGGAAATTCACTTTCCCTTTACTGAACAAGCATATTACCAGGCGGTCGACCCAAATGGTGTGATGATCCTCGAGATGCTGGGTGTTTTTGACAGTTCCAGTTTACCGATCTCAATATTCCCGGCACAATTCCAGACTCCACCATTTTTTTCCACAAGTAATGCGAGCCTCAGCATAACATCCTTGATAGATCCTGGAGTACCAACTTTATTACTGAATGATGAAAATTGGGATCTCACCTTGAGTCCACCACACTGGACCGGGAAATTAGTTTTTGATCAAGAATTTGCCTGGATTGAGTCAATTATCGGAGGTGGAGCCCTGTTTTGCTTCCAAGACCAGGATTTTAAAAACCCCACTGCACTGCCTTTTGTATTGAGCAAGGACGGGATTGCCCTTTTATCCGGTCTGATCAAAGCAGGACAAAGCATTCCCCTGGTAAGAAGTGGAGCTTATTCCTTATCCATTAATTATTCAGAATATGAAGTAGGTGTACGTGAAGGGGCTGCCCTAGTGGAGCTGGAATTTGACACAACCCTGCCTGACAGAATTCCCCCAGTAATTGAATCGTTCGTGATTCTTGACGATCAAAAGCCGATTGACATTTTGCCTGCAGATCGAACTTCAAACCTGGTTGTTCACTACAGGGATGACTCAGCAATCGAAACTGTGAGGTTATTCTATCGAACCGGGCAGGATTGGATCGAATTGCCAACCTTGCTTTCGGGAGAAATGGCAACAGCAACATTGCCTGTGCTGCCTGAATTTGCCTACATTGACCTGAAGATCATTATCGAGGATGAATATCATAACAAACTGACCATGAGCCTGGTTCCAGGAGCGCTTGTTGTTGGAAATTACCAGCTTGTCTTTCCAATCGCATTTAATTAGGCTCTGTACTATTTCAGATAATGAAATAGTTGATCATCTTAGGGTAAAATGCTCTGGTGATGAAAACAAAATCTGGAAAACTGCAGTTTTTGATAATTTTCACCCTTCTGACGCTTGTTCTATCCGGCTGCCAGAAAGAATTCTCAAACCGACCGGTCCCCACCAGGACACCAGTCAAAACTCTTACACCTACCCCGCAGGTGACTGCGACGCCAACAGTCACCCCTTATCCCACCAGCACACCAACCCCTGAACCGCTGGGCAGCCCGGCAAATCCGATCATCATCGCATTTATTCAATCTGAAACGAATGCGGGTGCAGAGGATGCCAAAAATCAATTAGTTCAACAATTAAACTCTGATACTGGTTTATCTTTCGGGTTCCGGGATTATTTGTCATATGAGGAGCTAAAAGGCGCTCTATTGACCAGGCAAGTGCACATGGCATGGCTTTTGCCTACCCAGTATATCCTAGCCAGCAAGAACTATCAATTTGAAGCACGCCTGGTGACTTATCATTTCGGTGTCAAAGCGTATGGCATCCAAATATTGACAAATGTGGATTCGGCATTTACATCATACTTTGATCCAACAACCAATCGATCCACAGCAAATCTCAATACTGCCCTGGCACAATTTTCCGGAACAAGACCTTGTTTTGTACAACCCAAATCTCTGGCAGGGAATATCATTCCCCAGGGACTGTTCATCCAGGCCAGTGTCCCATTAGAAAAGCCAGTGATAACATATTCCACTTCCTCAAACATCCGAGCATTGTACATAAAGGGAATTTGCGATTTTACAGCGACTTATGCCATTTCGGGAGATCCACGCACGGCTACAGACTTAACAAGTGAATTCCCAGACATTGAGGAGAAGGTTGAAATTATCTGGCGGTCTGACCCGATCATTCCCAATCTTGTCCTGGCTTACGCCCCTAATCTCGATCTCAATAAAAGTACATTAATAGATGAATCCCTGATAACCCTAGCCAGAACAGAGAACGGTCAAGCCATCTTATCAAATGCGAACAATTACCAGATCGAAGCCCTTGACCAGATCAAGGATTCTGAATTTGATTACCTAAGATACATTATTCCAATCCAGGATATCGACCTGGAACGCCTGGAAAACGCCGAATAACTCATCGATGAAAAAATCTTTCACAATAAGAAGAATTGCCAAATATTCTGTAAAAACGCTGATAATTTTTGCAGTGTCAGTGACCTTCCTGGTAGGTTTCCTGCGGGTCATCATGATCCTGGTTGAAAGGCCAAATACCTACTCTGAGTCTGAAGTACCCAACACTCAAGTCGCCCTGGTACTGGGTGCGGGACTGACAGTTGATAAGAAGCCCAGCGACCCATTACGGGATCGCGTGGATATGGCAATTGCGCTGTATGAAGCTGGCAAAATTCAAAAGATGCTGATGAGTGGCGATAACAGCGAAATATACTACAATGAACCGGAAGCGATGCGCCAGTATGCCATATCGCAAGGCATTCCTGACGCTGATATCATCCTGGATTATGCAGGGCGCCGGACATATGACAGTTGTTACCGGGCAAACGCGATATTTGGACTGGATGAGGTCACCATCATCACACAAAATTATCATCTGCCACGCGCCCTTTTCCTTTGTAACAAGCTGAATCTTACAGCTTATGGTGTCCCAGCTGACCAAACCCATTACCTACGCCATCGTTATGTATTCTGGCGGGTAAGGGAAGTGGCCGCCTCAGTATTTGCTTATTGGGATATCTACATTGCGAAGCCCTTACCCATTCTCGGCAATTACGAACCAATATTCCCCTAATTCCTCAATTTATTTTGTATGGCATACATCTTGCTACCATAAGGTTACTGAACTATGAACAGACAAGAAGCACTTCAGGTTGTTAATAAATACGTCACCAATCAAAACCTGGTTAATCACATGCTATCAGTGGAAGCTTGCATGCGGTTTTACGCCCGTTATTTTGGCGAAGATGAGGAGACATGGGCAATTGCAGGTTTGCTTCATGATTTTGACTGGGAGGTCCACCCTACCCCAGAGCAACATCCACTGGACGGTGAGCCAATTTTAAGAGAATACTGCGTTCCCGAGGAAATCATCCGGGCGGTCTTGAGCCATGCTGACCATACTGGACTTCCAAGGATAACTTTGATGGAAAAAGCGCTTTATGCATGTGATGAAATAACCGGCCTGGTGACTGCTGTTGCTCTTGTTCGTCCGTCGCGATCACTTTATGACCTCGAAGTCAAATCTGTGAAAAATAAATGGAAAGACAAAGCCTTTGCCGCTGGTGCCAATCGGCAGGAAATGGAAAGAGGCACAATTGAGATTAACATCAGCCTCTGGGACCATGTCGCCAATGTCATTAAAGCCATGAGCGCCATCGCCCCAATGATCGGTCTCGCCGGAAATCTTGAAAACAGGTGACATATGCAATTAACAGGTAAAGGGTATTTTCTTTGGCGAATTCAGCAATGTGAAAACGGCAATGCGGATCGGATCGCTGATGCAGCATCAGATGCCGGTCTATCGCACATGATCATAAAAATTGCTGATGGCGGCTTTCCTTACAATGTTGACAAAGAAAAGAATGCCGACTTCGTTCCTGATGTGATCAGAGCATTAAGAGCCCGCAATATATCTGTTTGGGGATGGCATTATGTTTATGGCAACTACCCCAGGCAGGAAGCAGACATTGCGGTTAAACGCATCAACCAATTAAAAGTCGATGGCTATGTAATCAACGCAGAAGGTGAATACAAGATCCCAGGGCGTTCAACAAACGCACGCAATTTCATGAGCAAAGTGAGAGATAATTTTCCCAATTTGCCGATCGCACTCAGTTCATTCCGCTATCCGAATACCCACAGGGAATTTCCATGGCATGCCTTTGTTGAGCATTGTGACCTTGTTATGCCCCAGGTTTATTGGATGAAATCGCATGGCGACGCAGGTCAACAATTAATGCGCTGTGTTAAAGAATACAAAGCACTTTTTCCGCAAGTTACGATCTTCCCTACTGGCCCTGTATTTAAGGAATGGGGTTGGATGCCTTACAAAGAGGAAGTTGATGAATTCTTAAGGGTAGCCAAGGATATGGGCTTACCGGGCGTCAATTTTTATTCTTTTGACCAGGGTCGCCTACCACTGCTTAAAGACCTCTGGCAATCGGTAAAAGAATTCCAGTGGGGTGATCAATCACATCCCAAGGGGCTGGCTGAACAGCTGATAGATGCGCTTAATACCAGGGAAATAGGCTCGATCTTATCCCTTTATGAAGACCAGTCCTACCATATCCGTCCCGGATCTGTCATCAAAGGCAGGGAAGCCATTAAAACATGGTTGGAAAAGTTTATCAACAATATTGCCCCAATGGGAAAATTCATCATCAATTCTTTGAAATCCTTTGATAATTCGATCTCGTTTTCATGGCAATTACAGCACGCCAATACAACAGTCCTTCTTTATGGGAAGGATGTGCTTATGCTTCACAATAACAAGATCAACCAACACTACTCTTACTTTTCAGAAGATCCGATCGTTGAAATTGATTAGGTCGTCAGTTTCCTGAGCTTATTGCTTCTACTTGCTCCAAAAGTCAACAAGATCGTCAATCCGCGTAAACCCGATCAATTCATCTTTGGATTTTATTTCCAGGATTGCCTGTCCATTTGCCATCCTGGTCCTTGCCGGGGCATCACCCACTTTAACAAATTTTGATGCTGCTTTCCTGAAGTGGCAGATGATGCGATCGGTCAATTTCCCTGAGAATTGGACAACCAGTTGGTCACCTGGAGCCAACTTCCAGGAAATTACCCCAAGACCTGACCTGCCTTGAACAGGATAATCTTTTTCATCAATTCTTTTCGCAGATCCATTTTGGTTGATCAAGAGGACTGATTCCTTTTTCCTCAGGATGTCTGCGCCGATCACATAATCATCTTCCCTGAGCTTGATTCCACTTACCCCAGCGGCTACCAAACCCATAGGACGGACTTCCTCTTCACTGAACCTGATTGACATTCCATTTGCAGTCGTGATAAACAGGTCATCCTTAGGCCTACAGAAAGTGAGATGTAACAATTCATCACCATTATTTACCTTTGCCATAACAAAACTTGAGGCAGAGGGACTGGGTAATTCAGAAACCAGGGATTTCTTGACCATGCCCTGGCGGGTGAATGAGACCACGCTAAGATCGGAGTCTTTGATGTCCATAGGCATTGAGAAAAGGCTGATGACTTGATCTTTTTCTGAGAGGGGTGCAATCGTATGGACTTTTATGCCCTCATCAGGATTACTTTGTACCGGGATCGCCAGCGAATGAATAGCAGCTGCCTTGCCTTCTGTGGTGACCAGGAATATGGTCTGGTGAGAACTTGTGCGAATTACATTCCAGGGAGCATTTGTCCCACTCATGCGTATTGCTTTATCATCCGAAGTCCTGGAAATCTTACCATCCGTCGTGTAAGCCACCCAAAAAGACTCTTCAGGCATAACATCAGTCTGTGTCAAAAAATCAGCTACTTTTTCGCCCTGGCCTAATTTTACGATCTGTGTTTTCCTTACATCAGCGTACTTCGCTTTGACTTCCTTCAAATCATCTATCACAACCTGGCGAAGTTTTTTCGGTGATTTCAATAATGCCTTTAATTCTTTGATCTGGTTGGACACCTGCTGGAATTCTTCTTCAATTTTTCGTCTTTCAAGGGATGCCAACCTGCGCAGCGGCATATCCAGGATGGCTGTCACCTGGATCTCATCCAGTTTGAACCGTTTCATCAGCTTTTCTTTGGCAATATCCGAGGTTTGAGAATGGCGGATGATCGTTATCACTTCATCCAAATTCATAAGTGCAATGCGCAAAGCTTCCAGGATATGCAGTCTCTCTTCGTTCTTCCTCAATTCAAATTCACTGCGCCTGCGGGTCACAGTAATGCGGTGTTCACCGTAGACTTTCAACGCTTGCTTCAGAGAAAGTTTATGGGGACTACCATCTACCAAAGCCAGCAGGTTCAAGGAAAATGTATTTTGCATGGGTGTTCTTTTATACAGGTCGCCAATAATCCGTTCGGGATCGGCATTCTTGCCCACTTCAATTACTATACGCATCCCCTGGCGGTCAGATTCATCCCGCAGGTCAACGATGCCATCTATTACACCATCCCGGGTGAGTTCGGCAATTTTTTCTATCAGGGAAGATTTATTGGTCATGTATGGCAGTTCGGTCACAATAATGCGATTTCGACCCCTGGACATCTCTTCCAAACGCACCCGGGCACGAATCGTTATTTTGCCATTGCCTGAGCCATACACCTGAGATAATGGATCTGACCTATCATCCTGGATGATCAAGGCACCAGTCGGGAAATCCGGCCCTTTCACAAACCGCATCAGGTCTTCTACAGAAATATCATCCACCTTATCCCAGTTTTCCAACATCAGTGTCATCGCATCAACAATTTCGCCAAGGTTGTGGGGTGGAATATTCGTAGCCATTCCAACAGCGATCCCTGATGCGCCATTGATCAGCAAGTTGGGTATCGCTGAAGGCAATACCTGTGGTTCAGTCAGGGTGCCATCAAAATTATCGACAAAATCAACCGTATCCATATCCAGTTGTTTGAGGATGTCGATAGATGCGTCAGTTAACCGGGCTTCTGTATAACGCATTGCCGCCGGCGGGTCACCATCAATACTGCCAAAATTACCCTGTCCATCAACCAGTAAATATCTTTCAGAGAAGTTCTGGGCCATCCTTGCCATGGCTTCGTAAACAGCCATGTCTCCGTGTGGATGATATTTGCCTAAAACCTCACCAACAATTCTTGCAGATTTCTTGTGGGCATTATCAGCTCTCAAGCCCATATCATACATTGCGTAAAGGATCCTTCTTTGAACCGGTTTTAAGCCATCCCGGGCATCCGGTAACGCTCGTGAGACAATAACACTCATGGCATAATCCAAATAGGATTGCTGCATTTCATCGTTGATGTTGATTTTCTTGATCGATCCGAGGTCCATAACCTTATCTCCTGGAGCTTGCGCTTTTTTGTGTCAAAGTCTTAGGTTTTAGCCTAAAGCTTGTTAAATATAGCATATAAAAAATCCCCGGAGAAATTTCCTCTCCGGGGATTGGTGTTAACTGTTGCGATCTACCAATTATTCGTCTGAATCGAGTTCCAGATCATCATCAAGGTCATCAATCTCGATGGGGAAATCTTCATCCTCATCCTCAAGTTCACTGTAATCCTCGAAGACATGCTGTTCGTCTTTGAAGCCAGCCAGTGGTTTTGCTGCAGCGTCATCCAGGTCAGGCAGTAAAGGATCCAACTCCTTTACAAACCGACCAGGTTTGAAACCGGTGCCAGCAGGGATTAACTTCCCAATGATCACATTTTCCTTAAGGCCATAAAGCGGATCCGTCTTGGAGGCGATCGCTGCGCCAGCCAAAACCTTGATCGTATGCTGGAAGGAAGATGCCGACAGGAAAGATTCGGTGCTTAATGAGGCTTTGGTTACACCCAGCAGGATCTCCACAAAGCGTGCGGGTCTCTTGCCTTGAGCTACCAGTTCTTCATTTATTTTTCGAATTTCCAACCTGTCTACCATATCCTGCGGTAGATAGCCGGTATCTCCCGGCCTGACGATCTGGACCTTGGAGAGCATCTTGCGGATAATCACTTCAAAGTGCTTATCATTGATGTTCTGACCCTGGGTGCGGTAAACCTGTTGAATTTCACTCAACATATACAATTCACAGGCTTCGCGACCTTTGATACGCAAAATTGTGTGAGGATTTAATGAACCCTCGGTTAGCGGTTGCCCGGCTTCTACTACCTGACCATTGTGGATTTTCAGCAAAGCGTTTGAAGGGACATCATAATCCTCTGTTTCACGGTTCTCGTAAGAGACAATGACATTGCCATTTTCAAACCGGATGCGACCGCCATGTTGAGCGGTAATCGTTGATTGATCGGATTTTGCCAGGACTGCACCAGCGTCAACGCTGTCTTCTTCCTTCACTTCGATCGTCCAATCAGCAGGAATTTCATAAGCATCAGAGACCATCTCACTGGATTCGACCCTGATGACCTTTTGGTCAGCAAATTTTTCTGATTGTTCAATATAAGCCGTACCATTGATGCGGCTCATGATCGCCTCACCCTTGGGTGCTTTCCGCGCCTCGAAAAGTTCTTCTACACGAGGGAGACCGGTTGTGATATCACCGCCAGCAGCAACACCACCTGAGTAGAAGGTTCTTAATGTTAATTGGGTACCTGGTTCACCAATGGATTGCGCAGCGACAATACCCACAGCAGATCCAAGGGTGACCATATTGCCCTTAGCCAGGTCAATGCCATAGCATTTTGAACAAATGCCATGTACCAATTCACAGGTCAAGGGGGAACGAACCTTTACTTTTTCGACATCAGCAGTGATGATCTTGCGGACCAGTTCTGTGGACAAAATATCATCTTTTTCTGCAATGACCTCACCGGTTACAGGATGCACCACTCTTTCTGCAAGCAAACGACCATAAATCCGGGTGGACATGGGCTGCTTGGCGATGTCATCATGTTTGCTGATGATAATACCTTCATCAGTGCCACAGTCAGTATTATTGATGATCACATCCTGGGCAATATCGACCAGGCGGCGGGTCAGATAACCTGCATCAGCAGTTCTTAGCGCTGTATCTGCAAGGCCTTTACGTGAACCATGGGTTGAAATGAAGTACTCCAGGGCAGTCAAGCCTTCGCGGAAATTAGAGCGAATAGGCATGGGAATGATACGACCGGAAGGGTCAGCCATCAAACCACGCATACCAGCTAGCTGGGTGATCGGGCTGTAGCCACCTTTAGCTGCACCGGAATTTGCCATGATAGCAAGGTTGCCTTCCTGATCCATATGTTTTTTGACAGCATCCCCCACTTTGCGGGTGGTATCCTGCCAGACATTGATAACTTTTTCAGTCTGCTCCTGTTCAGAGAGGAAACCTCGCCGGAAGTCATGTGAAAGTTGATCAACCTGGGCATCTGCATCCTTGAGGATCTCAGCTTTCTCAGGCGGAACAGATATGTCTGACACAGCCAAGGTGACACCTGAGCGGGTCGAGAACCTGAAGCCTATATCCTTGATCTTGTCTGCCACGCCAGTAGTCTTATCCTGGCCGGAGACTTCGTATAACTCCGCAATCAGGTCACGTACGCCACCCTTTTCGAGAACTTGATTTGTGAAACGCATCTCATCAGTCAAAATGTCATTGAAAATCGCTCTACCCACTGTTGTATCGATAATACGGGTTTCGGGTTGGCTGAGACGATTGTGCTTGTCATCAAACCACGTTTCGGTTCTTAACCTGATGTGTGCATGAATGTCCACCTGGTCTAAATCATAAGAAAGTATGACTTCCTCAATGTCAGCAAATACACGGCCATCACCCTTGTGGGGTCGTGAATCGTCGACGGTCAGGTAGTAAACGCCCAATACCATGTCCTTTGAAGGACTGATGATTGGTTCACCACTGGCCGGCTTCAGAAGGTTCTTACTTGCCAGCATGAACTCGCGGGCTTCTTCAACCGCTTTCTGGGATAATGGCACATGAACAGCCATTTGATCACCATCGAAGTCTGCATTGAAGGCTGTTGTAACCAATGGGTGCAGTTGAATGGCACTGCCCTCGATCAGGACAGGTTCGAAGGCCTGGATGCCCAGGCGGTGAAGGGTTGGCGCACGGTTGAGGAGTACAGGACGATCCTTAATGACCTCTTCCAGAACTTCCCAAACTTCAGGTCGATTGCGCTCGATAAACTTTTTTGCGCCTTTAATGCTCGGCGAATATTGGGGAACCAAACCCGCGATCACAAAGGGACGATACAACTCAAGTGCCATCGTCTTGGGCAGACCACACTGGTGTAAGAGCAGATTGGGTCCAACGACAATTACTGAGCGACCAGAGTAGTCAACGCGTTTACCCAACAGGTTACGGCGGAAGCGCCCCTTCTTGCCCTTGAGCATGTCACTTAATGAGCGTAATTCCCTGCGTCCACGCCTGGACAGCATTTTGCCACGTTGGGAGTTGTCGATCAGGGAGTCAACTGCCTCCTGGAGCATACGTTTTTCATTGCGTACGATCACATCCGGAGCACCAAGTTCCAAAAGGCGCTTAAGACGGTTGTTGCGGTTGATCACACGGCGGTAAAGGTCGTTGAGATCTGAAGTGGCAAAACGACCGCCATCCAACTGGACCATAGGACGAAGATCAGGTGGGATAACCGGCAGGATCGTCATAATCATCCATTCAGGCTTGTTATTGGAACGCCTGAAAGCTTCTACAACTTTCAAACGGCTGGTTGCCTTTTTTCGTTTCTGTTTGCTGCGGGTATTTCTTGCTTCCTGCCAAAGTTCTTCAGCCAATTTATCGAGGTCAAGGCGCTTTAAAATGTCATAGAAAGCTTCTGCTCCCATATCCGCTTTGAAAACCTGACCGTATTGACTTTTTAACTCACGGTAATGTGTTTCGCTTAAGAATTTCAGCGGCTCGAGTTCCTGTAATTCATCACGATGCCGGGCATTGGTGGTCTGAGTTTTTTCATACTCATCATCCAACTGACTGCGGAAGGTATTCATTTTTAGATCCGATTCCGCTTTGATGGT
The DNA here is from genome assembly GCA_964435475.1 of uncultured Anaerolineaceae bacterium. GTDB lineage: Bacteria > Chloroflexota > Anaerolineae > Anaerolineales > Anaerolineaceae > CAYSZB01. The sequence continues at coordinate 25,250 of CAYSZB010000031.1, forward strand.
CTCTTTCTGCAACTTGAGGGCGTCGATCTTGAGTTCCCGTTCGGCTTTGAGATCGCGTTCAATGATCTCCATCATGTCTTTAACAATCTTCTGTACATTGGTGATGTGTTTGGCGGTTACTTCTTCGCCTTTCTCGACCAGCGTTTCTTCCTTGCCCGAAGCCTGGAACTTTATCGCTTTGGTAATTTTCTTGCCAGTTTTCTCAGCAAGCTCCCTTTCCAGGCGTTGACCTTCCTGAATCACAGGCTCGAAACGACCGGCTATTTGTTCATCGAATTGTCCACTGACAAATTCGATTTGGCTTTCAATTTCCTTAAGATTGCGGTCCCGTTCTTTTTTCACTTCCGCAATCTTGGCATTGATCTCAGCAATCAGTTCCCGCTCTGAGACACCCATTTCATCTTCAAGACGTTTGAGTGCTTTCTGGCGGGCTTCTTCATCGACATAAGTAATGATGTACTGCGCAAAATACAGAACACGATCAAGATTACGGCGAGAGATATCCAAAAGCAGCCCCAGGTATGAAGGAATGCGCCTGGTATACCAGATGTGGGCGACCGGGGACGCCAACTCAATATGCCCCATTCGCTCTCGGCGGACTGTTGCACGAGTTACCTCGACACCACATTTATCACAAACAATTGTTTTATAACGGGGATTCTTATACTTACCGCAGTAACACTGCCAATCACGCGTCGGGCCAAAAATTGCTTCACAAAAAAGACCATCTTTCTCCGGGCGAAGCCTGCGATAATTGATCGTTTCGGGCTTGAGAACCTCACCATAAGACCAACTTCGAATGGTCTCCGGTGATGCCAAATTGATACGGAGTGCTTTTATTCCTTTATTGTCCACTAAGTGCCTCCTGGAGTTTCACTTCTCAAAATTTTAAACACAGTAAATTCTGCGACAGAATTGCGTCCCAGAATTTTGTTTGGTTATCCCATGCTCTTGCTATACATGCAATCTAGAATTATATCAACAGTTATATTGACCTGTCAAGTAATTGTTGGTTTACTTTT
>CAYSZB010000032.1:0-25689 GCA_964435475.1 uncultured Anaerolineaceae bacterium
ATCGCAGTCCAGCTCGGTGATTGGAGTGGATACCATCTGCTGGCTCATCACCAAGGCAAAATTCTTACCTAACCTCTTTTCACTTGAGTAACCACCTTGTATGGCGCAATTAACGAAAAAAACTATCTGTACAAAGTGATGTTTTGTTTGTTCGTTCGTTAACGGCCAATTTCAATGCCCGCCAGTTTCTCATAATACTTGGCGATAGCGGTATGGTCATACTGGCCGCAATCATTATTGTGGAGATACTGCAGGATCTCCTGCACCTGTGCGGTCATGGGGACGGGAGCACCTACAGAATGGGCACAATCCAGCGCGTTATTCAGGTCTTTAATATGTAGATCTATTTTAAAACCCGGTTTGTCGTTACCAGCGATCATCATAGGTGCTTTGGCATTCATCACTGTTGAGCTCGCAAGTCCACCCTTAATGGCTTCAAATACCAATTGGGGATCGACTCCCGCTTTCTGGGCAAGGGTCAGGGCTTCAGCAAGCGCCTGGATGTTGCAGGCAACGATGATCTGGTTGGCCAGCTTGGTGGTATTGCCGGCTCCAATTTCACCGCAACGAATTACTGAAGCTCCCATAGTCTCCAGAATGGGCTTGCAAGCATCAAACACTTCCTGTTTACCACCAACCATAAAGGACAATGTGCCATCGATGGCTTTCGGTTCGCCACCGGAAACCGGGGCATCCAGCATTTCGACACCTTTCTTTTCGAGTTCCGCTGCGATCTCCTGGCTGGCAATAGGATTAATGGAACTCATATCGATAAAAACCTGCCCTGATTTCATATAGGAGGCTACTCCTCCTTCGCCGAGCATTACAGCTTTGACATGGGGAGAGTTGGGAAGCATGGTCATTACCACATCACAGCTTTCCCCGATCTCTGAATTTGTCGCAGCTTTTGCTCCACAAGCAACCAGTTCATCGACGGACGCTTGTGTCAGGTCGTTTACCAGCAGATCTGTATACCCACCCTTTAGCAAGTTCTTTGCCATGGGTTTCCCCATGATACCGAGACCGATCAAACCAACTTTCATGTGTATATCTCCTCAAAAAATATTAAATTAACCTTTTACTGCACCCTGGGCCATGCCTTTTTCCAATTGACGGATAAAAAACGGGAACATCATCAGTACGGGGAAAGTAGCAAGGACAATGACACTGTATTGAACAAGAAAACGGGAATAGTCAGGATTTGTCCAGTTCATGAAGTCCCGATTACTGGCAACCAGATCCCTAATCCATAATTGCAATGGCCAGAGATTCTTGTCAGTAGGCACATATATGGAAGCGGAGAACCAGGCATTCCAGGCGAAGATTCCTGTATTCACCATGGTCACAAGCGCGAAGCTGAAACACTGGGGCAGCATTATCTGGAACATGATTCGTAGATCCCCTGCTCCATCCATCCTGGCAGCTTCCACGGTTTCTTCGGGAACGGATTCAAAAGCCTTAACCATCATGATAAGGAAGGCTGCGTTGGTGCAGTGCGGAATGATCAACGACCAGCGGGTACCTACCATGCCGAGAGACCGCACAACCATATATAGAGGCACTGTGCCCCCGGTAAAGAGGATGGTGAACACCACGAACAGTTTCAAAAAAGAATTGAGCTTGGTTCGACGGCTAAGCACATAACCACCAATAACATTGAGAACAAACCCAAAAGCAACGTTGCCGATCACATACAGGATGGTATTCAGATAGCCAAGCAGAATGCTGTTGTTCTGCAGCACAAGTTTAAAACCTTCAAAATTCAACTTCCCGACAGGCAGGATGACCAGCCCGGAATGCGCAAAAAGAAGTTGCCCCTCTGAAAGGGATGCCATCAGAACATGCCATAAAGGTATAACGCTGGAGAATGCGACCCCGAAAAGAATTACGATCAAGACAACATCTGCAATTATGCTTAAAGGTGATTTATCCTCGATCATGCCGGAAGAATGAGCACTTTTCCCCTTCCGAAGAATGTACATTTCTTTTGCTGTCATGTAATTATCCTTTCTCAGATCAATGTACTGCTGGAGAATTTCCGGCTTAACTTATTGGAAACGATCAGCAGAGCTGTCCCAATAATCGATTGGAACAGTCCTGAAGCAGTAGCCACACCGTAGTTTACCGTCTGACCGAATGCCATGCGGAATGTGTAGGTATACAGGCAGTCTGCTGTATCATAGGTCAAGGGCATATAAAGCAGCAGGACCTTGTCAAATCCCTGACGGAAAACAAGCCCTATGCGTAAGGTCAGCATGACTATGATCAAAGGCAGTATGGTGGGAAAGGTGATTTTCCAGAGACGTTGCCAGCGGCCGGCTCCATCCATTGCTGCCGCTTCATGAAAATCTTTGTTCACATTAGCTATGGCAGCTATATATATGATTGAGCCCCAACCAGCACCCTGCCATATCTCGATAAAGGTGTTTATCAACCAGAAGACTGGAATGTTAGGGTTGGCGATCCAATTTTGCTTATCAAATCCGAACCAACTCAACACTATTGTAAGTGCTCCTGCACTGGATAAGAACTCACTGGCCAGCGTGGTAACGACTACCGCAGAGACAAAGAAAGGCATGTAGCTGATAGTCTGCACTGTTCGGGTATACTTTTTAAAGCGAAGTTGAGAGATCAGCATGGCCAGGATGACCGGGGCGACAAATCCCACCGTCAGATTAAGAAATGCCATGGCAGTGGTGTTCCGCATGACCTTCAAGAAGGTATCACCAGTGAACAGCTCGGAAAAATTTTGAAACCATATCCATTCACTGCCGAAAATTCCACGTGAGGGGCGGAATTTTTGAAACGCCATGAGAAGCCCGAACATGGGCGCATAGTGGAAAATCAAGAAATATGCAGCTACAGGAATAAAAAGCAGGTACAGTTTACCATTGTGTTTGAAATCAAACTTCCATGACCCTTCTTTGAGATGGCGGGATGATTCTTTCTTATCGTGATTTCTAATTTGCTTGGCAGATAAATTTGTTGTCAAGGTCTCGGCCCTCCTGAAATAAATAGTAGGTTCACAATTGGGAAAAAACAGAATAGGATTCAAGTAAGAATGTTTGCATTGGATCCATAGTTACCGATATAAGTTCTTGAAATAGAATATCGTATTGGTATTGTTTTATCAACCCACCTCCTGGTGTTTTGGTCCGTTAATTCGTCATCTCCCGTATTTGTAAGCACAGCTAGCAGTGCTTTCAACCCCTGGTATGAGGTTACCTTAGAGCGTTCATTCAATACCGCCAGGTACTGTTCTTCTTCCCTGAGCTGAATCCATTGGTCCAAAAGTGGAAATCGATTTGAATAGTCAGGATTCTGTGGGTCATAGAGCACAACCCCAACGATTTGCCCCTCTTTGTTGTGAACAAATTCCAGCGCAAAGCCTACTGTTTTTGAAAGATCGTCAGAGTTCATAATAGTCATTGCTGCACCATCTTCACCAAAAATGCTCTCAAAGTAGTATGCGTCCAACAACAATATATCAGCTTCCCAGACACCAAACGTGGAAAGATAAGCAGCTGTTTGCTCAGGGTCAGGGGTATCGGTATAACTAAAGGTCATGCCCACTTTTCCGTTAGGTCCATCTACGCTGGAAAGATCAGTCATGATGGTGTCTGAATGGCTGAGTGAGCACACAGCAACCTGAAGGACGGGTTCGGCGTTCAAGCGGGTGAGAGAAGTAAAGAGAGTTCCCCAGATAAGTTCTGCAACAAGCACAATAAGGAAGCAGCTCAACCATGAAATGGAGTAGCTCGCCTTACCTTGTGTGAGTGTCACCGTTGCCGGCAGGGGACTGCAGGATGTCAGTATATTGTCATAGGTCTGGAAAGAGACAAAAGAACCTTCTTTGAAGGGCAACCTTTCAAAACAGGCTGGAAGGTAAACTTCGATGGGAATGAAATCCCTGTGAACACGAAGTCCAGTGTCCAGCCGAAGGACCTGCATCAGAACGCCCTTATGGAAGGATAGCCCATCCCGATAACCGAGAAAACGCCCCTCCTTTATTTCTTTTGGTTTATTTTCCTGCTCTGTGAGGATCTTTCTGACCCTATGGGCAGGTAAAATTTGCCGTTGCAGCAGCACGTATCCAAGTGTGAAGGGTAAAGCTGTCAGCAGGCCGGCAGAAACCGCATTAATAAAGTTGTATTCCTGTTGAGATAGCAGCACCGCGATGGCTCCTGCACACAGGAGCAGGGACAGCAAAAACAAGCCAACCCCAATGTAAACATTGCGTTTCAGAGAAGAAATAATCCGTTGGGAATACAGGGGCACCAGACTCATTTTTTGCCTGCCCCCTTTTGCAATCGTTCAAAGAGGGCATTATCAGGTTCTAAGAGAACTGATGTATTGCGGTAGGTTTGCTTAAACGCACATCGCTTTGTCCAGACAATTGTCAGACGGGGATCATGCGGGTTGCAGGAAGCGAATATGCAGCTCTTAAGTGCGTTCTTAATCTTCGTGACATCCTGATTGTCTGCCACCCTTTTTACATCTGTGACAGTATCAAGACCAAACGACAGGTATTCCTTCCGTCTGTTGCCGTAAATACGGTAGACGGTGAAGGTGTTGCCAAAAAGCTCGTAGTCGTATTCAAGGCTTCTTCTGCGAATGAGGACCTGCAACAGCAGCACGACTATCAACATTGGTAAACCAAGGATGACTACCATGAACACCCGTTGCCAGAACAAAGCCTGGTCAATTTCAAAAAAGACGCTTGCCAGTGTTAACCCCAGCATCTCGCCAAAAATGAAAAGGACAAGTAGTGTGATCTGTATCGCACGATACCAGGATCTCCACCGCTTTTCAGATCTCCAATCATGCCTAGAAACTGACTGTTCCAACATAAGCCATTTTACTCACATCATCAATTCTTTTTTGCGGTAATCCGATGGGGAAAAGCCGGTATGTTTCTGGAATACTTCGCTGAAATAACTTCTAGAACAGTAATTCAACATATCGCTGATATCCTGAATGGTATAGGTCGGGTTGGCGAGAATGGATTTGGCCCGCTCCACCTTGGCTTTATTGATGTAATCCCAGATCGTGATGTCCAGTTCTTTCTTAAATTTGCGGGTGAGGTAATATTCTGTATATCCAACGACATTTGCCAATGTTTCTAAAGTGAGTTTTCCAGTTAAGTGCATATCTATGTAATCACAACATGTCTGGATGGGTTTGGAAATTCCAGAACGGAGGCGGCAGTTATGGACACGGGTCACAAAATCATGAAACATGGTATGCATGATGTGAGTGCGGTCGGTGATGCTGTTGCATAACATGACTTTGGATTCATAGTAATCTCCCAGGCTGTAAGCAGTGGCGGGTGGTAGACCGCCGCGGATTGCAGCACGCACGCTGAGAGTGATAAAAGTGATAGCTATCACTTCGGATTTGCGTATGGGATCACCATCTGTATCAATGTCGCCTCCAGAAGCAGCTGAAACGGCATTGTTTAGCGCTTTTTCATAGTTGAGATTTCCCTCTTCAATCATCTTGAAGAGTTCCAACTCTGCCGCATAGACACCCAGGTGGGAGTCGTTCAGTTGATTTGGCTCATGCAGGTTGGAATTATTCGCCCCAAGCGAATCATGCTGGATATCCACAAATGTGATCTTCTCTCCTGTGACGCAGTAATGAAGCATTTGAGAATAAGAGAAAAAACGGGAAGGAGAAACAACAGGCAGAGAGAATAACTGGGCGGTTAACTTTCGACGATATTTGGGGGGCATATACCGTTTGTTCAGCAGGGCTTCGATATTCTTTATGGATATTTCGCTGAGGAACAAAGGACCTAATACATGGATATATCTTAATTCATGGTCTTCTTTTTCAAAGACAGAAACCCATTCCACGCCGAGGGGTATCGAAGAGACAAAAGGGGTGTCCTTATCCCTGACATGGGACAGGATCCCGGCATAATGCTCGGGCTGCCCGAAAATTGCCCGTGCAAAGGTATCTTCATCAACACATGTGGTATTGACCAGGGAAAAATTTTGATCAAAGCGCCAATAAAGGATCTTGTGAGAACAGGACAGCAACTCCAGGAAAAATGATATTTTTTCTTCAATATCCATCATGAAGCTCCATATTTATATAGAAACTTTTTCACCGGGAATGCTTAGTATACAGGTCTCGTTCAGTGAGGCGGTTAACAAACTGACCATCTGTCCTATAGGCATTGATATTCTGATACAAATAGGACAAAGCCCGTTCATCCCTGTCAGGTAGACCAGGAGTCGTGTGGGGAGTGATTAGCACGTTGGGCAGGCTCCATAGGGGGGATGATTCCGGAAGGGGTTCCTTCTCAAAGGTGTCCAATCCCGCTCCTGCAATGATCCTGTTCACAAGTGCATCGATCAGCGCGGGTTCGTCGACAAGAGAACCTCTGCCGAGGTTGATCAGGAATGCAGAGGGCTTCATTTTTTTCAAGGAGTCCCTGTTAATGATGTGATAAGTAGCATCGTTTAACTCCGCACAAAGCACAACATAATCACAACGGCCAAGCATTGTATCAAGGGAATCGCCCCTGTCTGTGGAAAACACCTCGTCCACATTGACAGGTTTGTCTGCAGAACGCCGCCATCCCAGTACTTGCATATCAAAGGATTTTACAAGGCGGGCTACTTCCTGCCCGGTCTTCCCAAGCCCCACAATGCCGACAGTTTTTCCATACATGCCGGTTTTGTTCAGTCCACCTTTCATAAAATACTCCCGGCCCCCGGACCAATGGCAAGCCTGCTGCGCTCTGAACATTTCCGGAAGGTCGTATGTCAACGCCAACATGAACATCAGCACATGCTCTGCCAGCGCAGGGGCAGAGCGACCAGATGAACTGGTAAGAACAATGCCCCTCTCAAAGATTTCTGGTCTAACTGTCTTGTCCAAGCCTGCGTGTAAGCAGTGGATCCACTTGATATTGGGTCCTGAAAGGATTACTTCATTGGCATCTCCTTCCAGGATGACAACATCTGCCATCTGAACAGAATCGGCAATTTTCTCATTCTCATTGGGCATATAAAAGGCAACCTGAGCCGGAGATAATGCCTCCTGCAGCTTTTTTCGGTTTTCTTCTTTCATCAGGTAAGTTACTACCAACACATTCTTGATTTCCGGCATATCAATCTTTCCTTATAAAAGACAGAATTGATTAAGAAAAATGATGGTTTTAATTGACAATCTCATTTTACTAAATGTCAGTCAATTCGTGCGACTTATTAACCAGAAGCGACTTTTGCACCATTTTTAGAATAATCATTGATGATCTTGATTAATTTTATCGAACAGCGTTCCGCTTGAAGCGGAACGCTGTTGCAATGATAAAATCAATTTACTTTATGCTGTCAAACACCCGCTGATAGATATTGGTTACCTTCTCAGGAGAGTATTTGTTGAGCATCTTGCAGTAGTCTCCCCAGTCCTGGTCGTTATCGATATCCAACTTGCCCATAATAAACAGGGGCACATTACTGGCCAGGAAAGTATCTACATTGCTGTAAATTTTGTTGTAAGTGTTTGATTCCTCCGTGCTGAATTGGGCGCGAACTGACCGATCGATGAAGCCAATGTTCTCATAGTAATCCCAGCGAGCCATCGCATCCCTGGCATACTCTGTATAACTGGCATTAAGGGCAGGAACAAACCCTTCTCCATATAATCCTATGGACATGCGCTTGGCAGCCATGGCGGAAGCCAGGTTGTTGTCGGTGAGTAATTTGACATCACGGTTGTATTTGATCTTGCCGTCCGGCTGCACTTCTGTTTGATAGGCACCATTGGTGAGACCATACTTGATGTAAATGGGATCCTGGGTCGCTTCAAATTGCTCCTTATTGAGGCCAAAGCATAGGACCGCCCCACCCTCGACTGTGTAGAGATAATCCATGAAGGAGAGTACTGTGGGAAGATCCTCTTCAGCTACCTTGCGGGAGACCACAAGTGATTCTCTTAACCGGCTGTACTGGTAGAAGCTGTCAGGAATTTGACCCTGCTGTTCAGCAGATCCGTATATATCGTTGATCGGCTGGCGAGCACCGTATACCACCATACCAGATGTGAAGCCATCACCTGTATCCATCTGGGTGCCGGTTTCAGCTCTGCGGCCGATCCACAAACCAACCTTGCCGGTATGGATTAGATCGGTGTTGATGGCATAGACCTGATCACTGGTATGCTCCGCAAAGCTCTTATCCAGCCAGCCTTTTTCATACCAGTTGTTAAGGGCTTGCAGATAAGCACGCATATTATCGCTGTCCCCGCCAAAACCTGCATTTAAGTTTTCATCTACATACCAAAGAGGAGCGCCTCCACCAAAGCCTGAATACAATCCGCCGTCTTCATTGTAGCCCTTGAAGAAAGGAGCAAAGGAATAACCATCGCTGATACCCAGGTCTGCAATCGCCCTGGTGAAGATCTCAAACATCCATTCCCAGTCGCTGATGTAAACAGGTTCACTTTCACCACTGGGGAATATGACATTGTCCTGCCAGGTTGTCTTGTCATTGGGGTCGGTAAAGCCGTAAGTAAAAGGTTCCCCTGTTGTGGGATTGGTACCATACTTGGCTACCCAGTCACGACGGTAGAGGAAGCCCATAAAGTTGCCCAGGATTTCCTCTGAAACCGAATACAGTTGCAGGATGCGGCGCTCGCCATCAACAGTTGTGTAAGCATAAGGTTTCAGATCAGGAAACTTTTCGAGATATGCCATGTAATTGGGCATATACTCTTCCATGTAGGGGGTCAGATCATAGATGATCTCATCAGCTAACATTTCAGCAGCGCTGATGGTGGAAAATGACATATACATCAGATCTGAATATTCTTCTGTGGCCAGCAGGGTGTTGAAATTATCACGTTCAGCGCCTGCGATCGGGACCACAAAACTGAGATCTACCTTATTACCATTAAATTCCAACGTTTCAAAATATTTGACGCCAGGGTTTTCTTCGTAGGACATGTAATAGGTGGAATCCTCGCCCACCGGGATCCAGAAGCTGATGGGTACGGTGTCGCCGCTACCAGCCCCATCACCGCCTGCATTTCCACATGAGGTGGTTGAAAGCAGCATGGACACACACAAAATCACAAATAAAAAGCGTTTCATTTTATATCTCTCCTTCTAATTACTTTATATACTTCTCAGCCATCCGCTGATAAAAAATAGTTCCTTATTTTTGACCAAACTTATTCATCATCTTTTGAACTTTATAGTTGTTCTTTAGTATTTTCCAGTTCTTTATTGATCTCCTTTTTCAAGAAATTCGCTTATTGATCACAACACATTCATAGAACCCCAGTGTCTTTAGATGCAGACGCAGACGGTTTCTGTCAACTTCATAATCCAATGCTTCGGGAGCTGAAAGCCCAGAACAAGTCACGGGAGAACCATCCCAGGGCAATTCCACAATCTGGTCAACAAGCTTGGGAGGATCAAAGAATGAGGTGCCAAAGTGACCACTTGTATTAACAAAATGAACGACTTCAAAGTCATCTTTTTTTCCATGAGTAATTTCCACCATGGGCGAAAGTGAACTTCCCCCCATCGGAGAGAGTCCACACAGGTTCAGAAGTATATCTTTCATTAAAATAAACCAGTTGTCATGGCCTTCCTGATAATAGGAAGTAGCAGGGAACCAGGGAAGGCAAATTCCTTTTCCTTTTCCATAAGGAAAGATCGTGACACCGGGGTGATCGGTCGGTGCTTCCGTGGGATAACACAATTCTGGAGGGCCGAAACGTTCAGGAGAAAGGTAAACAAGGTACTGCTTCATACCCTCTTCGCCATAAAGGATCTGGAACGATTTTCCTATAGCGATCAAAGACCGATCAGAAAAACTGGGAAATACTGCCCGATCCTCATGCCGCACCTTCAGCATGGAGCCAAGGACCTTATCCATCATCGGGATTACCTCCCTGATACCAAGACAGGCAAGAGGTTTTTTCCCTATCCTGCCGCTTTCAAGCAGGTAACCACCCTGGGATACATAGGCATTGAGTGCCTCCTCAGCTGAAGGAGGTATGCGAGCTTTATCAGGAAGTAGAATAAGGCGGTACTTGCTCAGGTCCCGCCTGGTCAGTCCTGATAAGAGGATCTCATCAAATGGGATATGACTTTCTGTCAGAACCCTTATCCAGCCCCGCTCTTCTATATTGGGAGCGGCATAGGAATCTTTGACCAGCAACACATTTGCTGCGGAGGTAACTCCGTAAAGGACATCCTCGTGTGCTTCCGCAAAAGCAAACACCTTGCGGACCCGTTCATATGCAGATTGATCCTCCCGCGTATTAGGACGACCAAACATGTAATAATCAATGCCGGAAAAGTTGGCCAGGGTCTGCCAGAGGCGCAGTTCTTGCAGGGCGGGCGATACCGCCACATGACGGTAAGCGAATCCCATCATGTCATTACTTGTGCCGGTAACCTCCACACTCATCCCCCGCATCGCTCTTGCGTTGGAGGATGCGCTGTATTGCCATTGGAGCTGTCCCCGACCAAATTCTGAGCCGGATTCCTGGCGTATGTAATCTACCGAGCAGTAAGCGATCTCAGGATTGATGGAATGGATTAATTGAGTGACGCGAGTATTCTGTGCTGCTGAGATTTCCTGCCTAAAACGGGAATGTGCTGCAGATGCAGGGTCGTCTCCCTGGGGCATCTGGGGAATATCCATGTGGTATTGCTCAAAAAACTTCTGCTTGCAGTTTTCACAATGGCAGAGACCATAGAAGCGATAGCTGTAATCTATTGCCATCAAGCCCAGGCTTCCCATATTGCAGTATACGCCATCAAATGGGATCTCTGTTAGAAGCTCTTTCAGGATTTCATCCATATATCCTCCAAGGTAACCACCATTAAGGCAGGTATGGATACAACCGTTGTATTCCACGATCTCGCCCTCAGCTGTACGATGAGCCCAATCTGGATGCCTTTCATAAACGGGTCGCAGGATTTTGGAAAAATCCGTGCGGGCAATAGCCCGGATGCCGTTTTGATGACAGCGATCCACCAGATCCTTCAAATTGAATTGCTGTATATATGGACTTACAGGATGGTCTGGTAGTTTGCTGGGGTAACTTGCAATGATGCCGGCAGCATTAAGCATGACGGTGTTGCAGTGAAATGATTTCAGGTTGGCAATGAACTGTTCAGGATCAAAGTTCAGGGTATCAATTTCCCTGAAGTTGGGTTGAATCACCCGCCAGGGGTAACCGTTCCACCAATGTTGCATAAATATCTCCTTTTATGCGTGATCCTTAATTAAACCAGTAGAACTTTTCAGCATTAATAAATTTATTAAGAGTATTTTATTCATATTCGCTGCAGATGTAAAGTCAATTATTCGCTAAAACGCCCACTATTTCGTCACCCGCAGACAGTGTGAAATAAATGGTCCTTTTAGTCCTGCCAATCTAAAAATTACACAAATCAACTGGCATAAAAGCAAAACCGTTTATATAAAAAATAACCGGCAAATACTATAATCCTAATGCGTAATAACTCTAAAAATATCGTTTATGGAAAGAAAATTATGATTCAAACCCTCGAAACCTTTCAAAAACAACATGACATGCTTTTATGCATGGATTCGGATGGAACTGTGATCGATGCCATGAATGCCAAACATAACCGCTGCCATGGAGAAGCATTCATCGAAGAATGGAACCTGCAAGACCATGCGCACGAGATCCAAACCATCTGGAATGAGATCAACCTCTATGAAAAAAGCCGTGGCGTTAACCGTTTTATTGCCCTGGAGGAGATGCTTAGGCGTTTAGAGGGCCGCTACCTCCATACTGATGGAAATGAGTACGGTAGACTTCAAAGCTGGATCAACAAAGGGGACCTTTCCAACAACTGTCTTCAAACTGAGATACAATCCAATCCTGGCCCCCTGCTCGAAAAGGCCATGCGTTGGTCTCTCTCCCTGAACAAGAAGATTGCTGGATTAACACCTGAAGATAAACCGCCATATCCCGGTGTTCGTGAAGCCTTAGACTACGCCCTGGGAAAGCTTGATATCGCAGTGATCAGCAGTTCCAATATGTCCGCAATTCTGGAGGAATGGCAGGCACATGATCTTCTTTCCTACCCAAGCGTGATCACCAGTCAGGAAATAGGGACCAAGGAAGCCTGTATTGCAGCATTGCTGCAAAAGGGATATGCGCCTGACCACGTGTTGATGATCGGTGATGCCTATCCCGACGTGGAAGCAGCCCTTGCAAACAGCGTCTGGTATTATCCCATCTGTACCCGCCGGGAAGGGGAAAGCTGGATCGAATTCAGAGAAACATACCTGGATATCTTCCTGTCAGGCAATTACAGGGCATTCAGCATTGCATTAATGGAAAAATTTGAGAATAATTTCAATACACAAGGAGCCTAAAATGATCGACCTTACAAAAAAGCCATACTGCTTAAATCCGGAACAGATCCGTTGGGTGGAACAAACCATTGCTTCCATGAGCGAAGAAGAAAAGATCAGGCAGTTGTTTGTTCACCTTACCGCTGCAGGCGATGATGAAGAGTTGGTCAAAGAGGAAGCAACCACCATGCAAATGGGCGCGATCCGTTTCAACCCCAGGAAAAAGGAAGAAATGTGGAACATGAACCGCCTCTTCCAGAAATACAGCAAGATCCCGGTGCTTTCTGCTGTCAACGTGGAAGCGGGTGGCAATGGTGCAACCAGTGATGGTACCAATGTTGGGCAGCAGGTCAAGGTAGCTGCAACTGGCGACAGCAGCTATGCTTATAAAATGGGGCAGATCTGCGGCAGGGAGACCAGGGCTGTCGGTTCCAATTGGGCATTTGCGCCTATTGTTGATCTGATTATGAACTGGCATAACCCTGCCATCTCCACGCGTGCGTTTAGCAAAGACCCAGATGTGGTACTCGCCTTCGCCAGGGAGTATTTCAGAGGCATCTCTGAAAGCGGTATTGTCTGTGCCATGAAACATTTCCCCGGTGATGGTGTGGACGAGAGGGATCCCCACATTGCTACCAGCGTGAACGATCTCACCTGTGATGATTGGGACGCCACTTTTGGCAAAGTCTACAAGGGAATGATCGAGGCAGGCGTTCAATCCATCATGACAGGTCATATCATGCTGCCGGCTTACCAGAAAAAGTTCAATCCCACCATGCACGAGGATGAATACCTGCCAGCAACTTTATCCAAAGAGCTGCTTACCGATCTGCTCCGCGGACAATTGGGCTTCAACGGCCTGATCGTTACGGATGCCAGTCATATGGTTGGATTGGCAGGCCGGTCCAAGCGCTCCAGGATGGTACCCGGCTCCATAATGGCGGGATGTGATATGTTACTCTTCTATAATGATTTTGAAGAGGACGTCCAGTATATGACAGACGCACTTCATGATAACTACCTGACCCAGGAACGCCTCCATGATGCATTGACCCGTATCCTGGGCCTTAAGGTTCTTGCAGGGCTGGATACCTTCACTATGGATAAGTTCCCACCTCAAGAAGGAATGGAAGTGATAGGCTGCCCGGATCACAAACAGGTATCCATTGAGGTCTCTGAGCGGGCAATCACGCTTGTAAAACAGGTCGGGGAGAATATATTTCCCATCACTGACAAGAAACGCATTCTGATGGTACCTGTAGGACCCAAGCCCAGTCCCATTTTATCGATCGCTGGCATGGGTGCAGATGGCAGCAAGCTCTTAAACGGACTGCAGGAGAAGCTTGAGAAGCACGGCCATACGGTAACTGTCTATGTCGATCCCGTGGAAGCCATCGTGAAAAAAATGGCCATGCTTTCTCCCGAGCAAAGGGCAAATGAGTCAAAGCTTTTGGGCAAGAAGGGTGCATACGGCATGAAGTCGAGCATCGAAGCCCTGACCGGCTCGTATGACCTGGTTATCTGCGTGGCCAACGTTTCCGCTACCATGCGGACCACCCAACGCCTGGAGTGGGCTATCAGCAAGGGCGGTTGGGACAATCCCTGGTATGTAAATGAGATCCCGACCATTTTTGTCTCTTTCAATTGCCCCTTCCACCTGGCAGATGTCTCGCAGGTTAAGAATTTCATAAATTGCTATGATGCGCAGGAGTCATCCGTGGAAGCTTTCGTAGCAAAAATCGAAGGAGAAAGTGAATTTACCGGGGTCAGCCCTGTGGATGCCTTCTGCGGTATGTTGGATACCAGGTTTTAAACAAGCCAAGAGGAGGATTGCCGATGGATAGTAGTAGGTGGTTCCGGGAACCTGCCCGTGAGATCCCTGTTGCACAGGCAGATGTATGTATTGCCGGCGGTGGCACTGCGGGATGCATAGCTGCTATTGCTGCAGCCCGTGCTGGAGCAGCGGTCATTTTGATTGAAAAACTGCCCGTACCCGGAGGTACTTATACCAATGGTGGCATCCATTGCAACAGTTTCTTTAATGCCGAAGTGAATCCCGAAAAGGCCAAGCGCGTTGTGGGGGGCATTCCCTATGAACTTGCGCTTCGAATAATTGACGCGGGAGGTTCTGCCGGCTTTTTACCAACTCCCGACTCACATTATCACAGTCCCTACAGTTACCTGGCCAACCATGAAGTTTATAAGGGGATCATTTCTGAGATGCTGATGGAGGCAGGCGTGAAGGTATGCCTGCAGACGATGCTCTGTGATGTGGAAATGGAAGAGGAGTACATCAAGACCGTGTTCATCGAGAATAAAGATGGCCGCAGCGCGATCAAGGCAAAGCAGTTCATCGATGCCACAGGGGATGGCGATGTGGCCAGGCTGGCAGGATTTGAACAGATCGAGAACTGGAAAACTTATACCAAAATGTGCAGCGCACCGACGGGATTGGTTTTCGGTTTGGGCGGTGTGGACTTCGATCGGGTAATTGCAGAAAACCCCCAGGCTGTGCGCACCAATCCAGGTGAGCGTTCCTTCACCTTTGTACATGCCATCGATCAAGAACGCTATGCACCTTTGATGGAGCTGGACATCAATTATTTCACATCTTTCATGTTTATGCATCCCACAGAAGCAACTTATATTAACAATACTAAGGGTGAGAATATCGATGGTACGGATGCTGAAGCCCTGAGCCTGGCAGAGATGAAAACCCGGGTTAAGATCATGAAGCTGTCCAATGCGCTGAAGCAATGCGTTCCCGGTTTTGAAAATTCCTACATGTCCTGGGCTGCGACCCAACTTGGTGTACGGGCAAGCCGCATCACCAATTGTGATAAGACCATTTCTCAGGAGGAGATCTCCAATGCGGTCCGCTTTGAGGATGAGATCGGGCTCTACGGCTTCCATGACCTGAGCCCCAAGCGCCCGGATTGCCTGGTCAAAGAGCCCGGTTTTTACGGATTTCCCTATCGGATGCTGCTGCCCAAAGGCTGCCGTAATCTCCTTATGGCTGGGCGCTGTGTCACCGAAGAAAACGAAGCACACATGTCCACCCGCAACGTGGCAGCCTGCCAGGTCATGGGGCAGGGAGCAGGTGTGGCCGCTGCTCTATGCACAAAGATGGGGGTTGACACCCGTTCACTCCCTTATGAGTTTCTGAAAGAAGAGTTGCTGAAGCAGGACGTTATTCTGGATGTTTAAGGAATAAGGATCACGCAGATGAACACTATGTGGATACCTGAAAGAGAAACGCCTGTCATAGAAGCAGATGTATTCGTGGCTGGCGCAGGCACAGCAGGCTGCATTGCTGCCATTGCTGCTGCCAGGAAGGGAGCCAAAGTTGTGCTGGTGGAAAAGCTGCCGGTACCGACTGGTACATTTACCAATGGGGGAATTGTGGCTTATAGCTTTCACACTGCGGTTGCAGATCCGCAAAAAGCCAGGCGTATTGTCGGCGGAATACCCTATGAGCTGATCAACAGGATCAGGGAGGCTGGCGGGTCCAGCGGTTTCGTCCCTGTCGAAAACAGCCCCTATCCCTGTCCTTATTACATCATCTCAAATGCTGAAGTAGCCAAGGGCGTTGTCTGTGAGATGCTATTGGAAGCGGGGGTCAAAGTATATTTCCAAACCATGTTTTGCGGGGTTGCAATGGAAGGCGACTCTATAGCAGCTGCCTTTATTGAAAACAAGAGCGGACGTTTTGCTGTGGTGGCAAGACAATATGTTGACGCCACCGGTGATGGACTATTAGCGCATTTTGCCGGGTTGGAACAGACAGAACATTGGCAGCAGTATGACCAGGTTTGCGGCGGACCTACCGGGTTGGTATTTGCCATGGGTGGTATCGACTTTGATCGAGCAGTGGCGGAAATCCCGAAAGGTTTTATGAAACGATATGATTACGAACCTGATCCTGTAAAACAATATTCTGGGTTTGAAAACTACGCCCTGGCACACATCGCTGATCCTGAGAAGTTTAAGAATATCTGTAAACTGGATATCAATTTTTTTACCTCCTTTTATTCCTTGTATCATGGGCATGCCAACTTCATCAATAATTCCAAAGGCGTGATAACGGATGCCAGTCAGGCGGACAATCTCAGCCGGGCTGAGCTTAAAATGCGGGTTAAGATCATGCAGATGGCCGGTGCTTTCAGGAAAGATGTGTCCGGTTTTGAGGACTCCTATATGACCTGGGCGGCTACTCAGCTGGGGATTCGTTCCAGCAAGATCACTCTCTGTGACAAGATGCTCACACAGCAGGAGATCACCAATGCCGCTCGATTCGAGGACGAGATCGGTTTATATGGCTTTCACGACCTTGCTCCCAAGCGGGAACATTGCAAGATCCAGGCTCCTGGTTTTTATGGACTGCCTTACCGCATGCTGCTGCCTTTAGGATGCAGCAATCTTTTTATGGCGGGCCGCTGTGTGACTGCGGATATCGAAGCTCATATGTCCACCCGCAATACAGTGAGCTGCATGCTCATGGGACAGGGAGCCGGTGTGGCTGCAGCCATGTGTGCGCAAAAAGACTGCGATTCACGTTTACTTGCCTATAGTGAATTGAGAGAGGAACTCCTTTTACAGGATGTCATTCTTTCTATGTGAATAGCGCCTGTTACTACCTGGCTCTTAATACAGCCTGACTTCTATGGGAGAATTCTAATGCGCAAGATCCAGGAACTGAATAATCATTGGATATGCCAGGTCAAGGGTGGCAGTTTCCCTGTCACATTGCCTCATACGTATAATGCACTGGATGGACAGGATGGAGGCAATGATTATTACCAGGGAAAAGTTGTATACACCCGGCACCTGACCAACCCTGCTCGTGAGGATGGAGAGCGGGTTTACCTGGAATTCAAAGGGGTCAATTCTTCCGCCGTAGTACTAATTAATGGATTTCCTGCGGCTATTCACAAGGGCGGTTACAGCACTTTTTATGCACATATTACACCTTACCTGGAAGCAGAAAACCTGATAAAAGTGGAGGTTGATAACAGTATTGACCCTTCAGTGTATCCTCAGAAAGCAGATTTTACATTTTACGGCGGCATTTATAGGGATGTGAATCTTATCATTGTCCCATCGGTTCATTTTGCCTTTCCGGATGATGGCTCATCGGGCTTATGGTTGGATGTAAGCATGGAAGAAAAAACCGCCTGCATCTTGTACAAAACGGAGGTTGTAGGAGAAGCCGAAAGAGTGATCTTCCAGGTCTGCGAAGAGGAGAGCGGGGTAAAGATAGCTGAAACGACAGGAGTCAGTGGACAGGTACAATTGGCACATCCCCATTTGTGGAATGGAACTGAAGACCCTTTCCTCTATCGGGCAACAACCACTCTCTATCAAGCTGGAGAGGTCAAAGACAGCCTGAGCTTATGTTTCGGCTGTCGAGGTTTCCATTTTGATTCAGAAAAGGGCTTCTTTTTAAATGGCAATGCCTATCCTCTTCATGGTGTTTCCCGCCACCAGGACAGGGAAAGAGTTGGTAACGCCTTAACACCCTCCATGCATGAAGAAGACATGGCATTTATCCGGGAAGTGGGGGCAAACTCCATCCGCCTAGCCCACTATCAACATGATGCCTTCTTTTACGATCTGTGCGACAGGTGTGGCATGATCGTTTGGGCTGAGATCCCCTATATTTCAGAACACCGCTCAGAGGGAAATGAAAACACCCTGTCCCAGATGAAAGAGTTGATCGGACAGAACCGTCACCACCCCTCAATTGTTTGCTGGGGACTTTCAAACGAGGTCACCGTTTGTGGAAGCAGCGAAAATTTGATTGAAAACCACAAACAATTGAATGATCTTGCTCACAGCCTGGATCATCACCGCCCCACAGCCATGGCCTGCGCATTTATGTTGGATAAGGAGCATCCACTGCTCCAAATCCCTGATATCATCGGCTATAACCTGTATTTTGGCTGGTATGTAGGGAAGGCAGAGGATAATGGCCCATGGCTGGATGATTTCCACCGCCAGAACCCATCCATCCCCATAGGACTTACGGAATACGGCGCAGACGCCGTGCTGCGTTACCAGACCGAAGAACCGGTAAAGGGGGATTACACTGAACAGTACCAGGCAATGTACCATGAGAATGTCCTGCGCCAACTGGCAGATCGGCCATATATCTGGGGCTATTATTGCTGGAACATGTTTGACTTTGGTGCAGACGCCAGGGATGAAGGCGGTGTGAGGGGGCGTAATAGTAAAGGACTGGTCACCTTCGACCGCTCTGAGAAAAAAGATGCATTCTTCCTTTACAAGGCTTTTTGGTCAAAAGAACCATTTATCCACATTTGTGGTAAACGCTTTACCCGGAGGTACGGAGAGGAAACAAACATCGTGATCTATTCCAACTTGCCTTCAATGACCATAAGAGTGAATGGTAAGGAATACATGGAGATGAATGGGGACAAGGTGTTTCGCTTCACCATTCCGCTGACAGGCAATCTGGCCATCGAAGCCCTGGCGGCAGATCAAAGCGACAATCTCTCCATTCAAAAAGTGGCAGAACCCGATGAGACCTATATGCCAATCATTGGGCAGGTTATCAATTGGTTTGACAAAGAATCACTACCCAAGCCGCAGGGCTATTTTTCATTACACGATACGGTTGAAGAAGTAATAAATGCACCAGGAGGTCTTATTTTTGTCGAGGAACTGATCAGGAACATGAGAAATGGCACCAATATTGATGTGGTCCTCGATGATGTGCTGCTTGGCATGATCGGAAGTGAGACATTCTTCTCGCTTTTGACCCGTTTTAACAAACGCGATCTTTTGGATGAACTTAGACAAATCAACAGGCAGCTGAACTTAATCCCCAAAGGATAAGATACTGGTTAATTTGTGGACCAGTCATTAAAACAACACGCCCTTTAAAGGCGTGTTATGTTTATTGTTTTCTGTGTATAACCAAATTGACAGTAAAGCCTTGCATGCAAGGTGAAAATGCTACTTTAATATCCTTGACAATGCTCCGAGAAGGAGAACGATATTTTCTGTAGATGAACCATAACCCATTAATCCAACTCTCCATACTTTTCCTTTAAAGATTCCCAATCCACCCGCAACTTCGATATTGTATTCACTCAACAAGCGGCTGGAAACTTCAGCAGCGTTAACCCCATCTGGAACCTTGATTGTCGTTAAAGTAGGTAAACGATATTCATAAGGAACAACGGGTGCAAGCCCCAATTCTTGAAGGCCGCTCCACAATAATTCTGCATTTTCCCGATGCCGTTTATACCTCGCTTCGAGTCCTTCTTCCATGACCAGCCGCAGGCCTTCCCTGAGTGCATAACACATCGAAATGGGTGCGGTATGGTGATAAGAACGTTCTGAGCCCCAATAGTGCTCAATTTCGGTCAAATCAAAGTACCAGCTGGGAACTTTGGACTTCCGGCGATGCAGCATTTCCACCGCACGCGGTCCAATCGTCACCGGTGCAAGACCTGGAGGACAACCGAGACCCTTTTGTGTACAACTATAAGCGATATCGATATCAGTATCATCAATTCTGACAGGAACGCCACCCAGCGAAGTGACACAATCGACAAGCAGCAGTGCGCCATGTGAATGAACGATTTTAGCGATCTCTTCAAGGGGTTGCAGCGTTCCGGTCGATGTTTCTGCCATCACCATGGTCACAATTTTCGCTGGTTTTTCTGTTAATGCAGTCTTTATATCAGCAGGAGAAAAAATAGAGCCCCAGGGTCGATCCAAGCGAGTCACGTCAGCCCCATAACGGGAGACCATTTCAAAGAGACGTTCTCCAAAATAGCCATTGGTACAAACCAAAACCGGATCTCCAGGTTCAACAAAATTACAGCATACCGCATCCATCCCGGCGCTCCCGGTACCGGATATAGGAAGGGTTAATTTGTTTGTTGTTTCAAAAACATACCTCAGCATCTCCTGGACTTCATTCATAAGATTAACAAACTGGGGATCCAGATGACCGACCAGGGGGTGAGCCATCGCGCGTAAGACACGAGGGTGAACCATACTGGGACCTGGCCCCAACAGGATCCTTGGTGTTGTATTCAGTTCCTTAAAATATTCCATTTCTTTCTCCTGCTAATCAACAATAAAGTAATGTTGTTTTGGCAACATTTTTCCGGATTATATCACCCCAAATGAATAGCAAAAAATCAACATGATAAATATATCGAAATTTTATACAAAATAGCTAATTGGTAAGATCGGATCCCTAAACTTAAAATAGAAATGGCCTTAGATGACATATATTAATGGTTTTCACGTTTGAGGATATGTAAAAGAAGCGCTTCAAGGCAAGACAAGAAAGAATCACAATCACCCCAAACTTGCCAGGATTGGCAATAAGTAACTGTATTTCAATGAACATGCATGTACTCCTCAATTCTTACCACACTTTACTTGTTTTCCTGAGAGAAGCCATGAAACAACAAACCGAGAAATACTCAAGTCAGGATCAGGCGATGTCAGGTTGCAAGCATGGGTAATTATCACTTAAATCGCCCGACAAGGTTTTTGGTTGGTGTAACATTCTTTCTGTAAAATACTGAACCTTAACAAAAGCGGTGAGTCAGTAGTATCCTAAATAGATCACCACATCTGAATAGGAGAACGAAATGACTCACCAAGAAGATTATAACCTTTCATCAAGCACGATAGAAGATCTGACACGAAATGGTCTTGAAGCAATACCAGAGTTAGTCAAGGTGCTGCTCAACAGCGTCATGCAAGCAGAAAGAGCAAAACACTTGCAAGCGGCAGAGTATGAACGAACCGAGGATCGAAAAGGCCATGCTAATGGGTACAAGCCCAAAACGGTCAGAACCAGGCTAGGCGAGATAACATTTGCCATACCCCAGGTGCGAGAGGGTGGTTTTTATCCTTCTGCACTGGAAAAGGGAATGAGAAGCGAACGAGCGCTGGTGATTGCCTTGGCAGAGATGTACGTACAGGGTGTCTCAACCAGGAAGGTCAAAGCCATTACTGAAGAGTTGTGCGGAATTGAGATCTCAGCCATGCAAGTCAGTCGGGCAGCCGCTCAATTGGACAGCGTGTTGCATGAATGGAGAGAGCGGTCACTTGGAGAGATCAGTTACCTGTATGTCGATGCCCGCTATGAGAAGGTTAGAGATACTGGACAAGTGCGCGATGCAGCTGTTTTGGTGGCTTCTGGGATCACTCCAGAGGGTGAAAGACAGGTTTTAGGGGTCTCTGTGTCCCTGAGTGAGCATGAAACCCACTGGAAGGCATTTTTGAAAGGACTGAAGGATCGAGGTATGCATGGTGTGAAATTGGTCATCAGTGATGATCATCAAGGTCTGGGAGCAGCCAGAAGAGCTGTTTTGGGCAGTGTGCCATGGCAGAGATGTCAGTTCCATCTTCAGCAAAATGCTGGAGCCTATGTCCCCAGGCAATCCATGCGGTTAGAGGTAGCTGCAGATATTAGAGCGATGTTCAGTGCTCCGGACCGAAAGACTGCTGAGGAATACCTTCAAGCAGCCATCCAGAAATATGCTCTTTCTGCACCACGACTATCGGCCTGGATGGAGGAGAACCTGGCAGAAGGTTTTACGGTCTTCAACTTTCCGCTTGAGCACCGAAGATCGATCAGGACCACAAATAGCTTGGAAAGGATCAACAAGGAAATCCGCCGCAGAACGAAAGTGATCGGGGTGTTTCCTAACGAAAACTCATGTCTCAGACTGATCTCAGCCAGACTAATGGAGATCAGTGAAGAATGGCAGATCGGCAAACGTTATTGTGCTGGCAAGTCATTCAATTGTTAATGTACGATGGATATTTCTGACTCACTTTTACAGAAAAAAGGTTGCATAATCGGTTTTTGACACCAGGTCAGACCAAATGTTAATTTTTTAAGGCAACCAGTAGATATAAAGATTCCACTAAGACATTTACAGAGCAGTGTAACGATCTTGTGGAATTCATCAAATAATGAGTAAAACCTTAAGACTATTTCATTTTAAAATGAATTTTCAAGTCCAGAAACTGAGCAAATTAGTTTACATTCAAACAAACCGGCATACGCATTTTCATTAAGAATCTCTTAAAATAACGTTGCATAAAAGGATAGGGTGTCCGTACTAGGTGGACGCACTATAAAAGATTATAAATCAGGAGAAAAAATGAAGAAACTAATGAAGTTGTTTGCGTTGCTTTTCGTTGTTGTAATGGTATTCAGCATGGCAGCCTGCCAAAAAACTGCTGAACCCGTCACAGAAGTAGAACCCACCGAAGAAGTTATAGAAGAAACAGAAGTGCCTGCTGCGACAGAAGCACCTTCCACTGATCCTTTAGAGATGATCACGGAAGGCCGTTATGTGCACAGCTACACCGCAGAAGGTCATGGCGATTTCACATACTTCTTCCATTTCTACAAAGAAATCCCTGTTCTGGGTGCTGCATTCTATGCCGGTTTCATGAATAACGGTGCCACCTTTGCTGGTACTTACACTGTGGAAGAAGCACCCTTTGAAGCTGCTCTTTATCCCGACCGGGAATCAAAAGTGGCGAATGCTGAGAAGACTCAGGTAACTGCTCCATACACCGTCACATTCTTTGATTGGGACGGCAACGAGATCGGTAAAGTCGGCTATGATGGAGATATCCTTTACAACGTGATGGAAGAGGGAGATGTCATTTATGGCCCCGGCAGCGGAACAGTTTTCTACACCCATGACATAGAAGGCAAATACCAGAGTACCTATGATGGCGAGGTTGGTGTTCCTTATCTCAGTTTTGTCGGCGATGAAGACAAAACCTCTACCCTGGCTATTAATCACAACCAGACTTACGCTGACCTGGTTGGTGCTATGGTTGAAGGCACCTGGACAGCGGAAGAGAACAGCGATGGTGGTATTGACTTCACCTTTGTTCCCAATGACAGCGCCGATACCGGTGCAAAGGTCAGTGTGGCAGCTGATAAAAAGACTTGCACTTATACAGCTGATGGCGGCGATCCCATAGCCATGTCCAATGAGGCTTTCATGGGTCCCCAGCTGGCTTATGTCTTTCAGGGAGTTGTAACTGTAGAATCCTATGGCATCGATGCTGATCTATTCCTTAACGCCTACGATGATGGCACCTGCCAGTTGGTGGCTGATGTTATGGGCCAGGCAGCTGTCCTGGATGAATGCACATATGAATTGAACGGCTTTACTTTCAACTTCAATTTCAATACGGCTACCGATACTTCCTCAAGTGTGGATGCATCTGGAACCATGACCGTTCCGATAACAATTGTCGGCACCCAACTGGGCGATATTGATACTGTCCTGACACTTAATAAGGAAGAAGCCGCAGCCGAGCGCCAGATCGTCCATGTATTTGAGAGTGTTATAAAAGTGGAGTCTTACGGAATCGACGCCAACCTTATCATGAACCTCTTTGATGACAATTCCCTGGAAGTCATTGCCGATGTCATGGGCAAGCAGGCTGTAATGGACGAAGGTACCTACGTTCTGGATGGCTATACTTTCAAATTTGATTTCAATGTTGCAGAAGACGCATCATCTGAAGTCGATGGAACCGGCACCATCACCGTGCCCTTCATTATCACCGGTACTTCGCTGGGTGATATCGATACTATTTTGACTCGCAAAGCTGAATAATCTTTAGCTTCTCCTTCGAGAGCGTCTTTCCTTATAGAAAGACGCTCTTTTTATAATTTTGCATAAGTGTTGGCGAGTTGCCTTTGGAACGATAAGCTTTTGTGTTGTCATTAGATCAATTGTTCTTGACGAAAATGCAGTTGTATCCAGAGGGGTGGGAAATTAAGTATTATTATTGAATAGTGAAGGATCCTGGCATGAGGATCCGTCCGAAAAGGAGTAAAAATGTCTGTTGCAGTGCGTATTGAGGAAGCCAATAAAAAGGTAATGAATATCCTGACAGGTGCCAGGCCTGTATGGAAGGATATCCGCAAGGCTGTTGATGTCATCCCGGGTATGACAAAACAAACGATACTGATCCCTGGGCCACCCATTGCACCAGACAGGCTGCCAATCCCCGTTAAAACCTCCGTTTGTGGAGCTGTTGTCCATGAAGGGCTTGCCAAAGACACAGAATCAGCCTGGAAATTGGTGCTAAAAGGGGAGATCAAGGTCGAACCAGCACAGGATCACAATTGTTCCTGCGCAGCTTCAATGGTAACTTCAGCCAGCATGCCTGTGTTTGTGGTGGAAGACCCTGTATTCAAAGGCCAGGGGTTCTGTACCCTCCATCCCGGATTGAAGCCGAAGGTTCTACGCTGGGGTTTCTTTGATGAAGAAGTGGAGAATGATTTACAGCACCTCGAAGATCCTTTTAGTGTGGTGCTGGGAGAAGCGGTTCGCAGGTCAGGCGGCATCGATCTTGTCAATGTATTGTCCAAAACAGCGGGTATGGGAGATGAGAACCATAACCGTCAGCCGGCAGCTTCCATGTATCTGGCGCTGCAGATGCTCCCCTATCTTTTGGACACGAAGCACCCGGATAGAGATCCGGTGATCAAGGAGTATTGTATCAATCATCGTTTCTTCCTCCATGTGATGATGGCGGGAGTGGGAAGTATCACTGCCGCTGCCAAGCAGGTGCCTTTCTCCACAGTTATGGTAGGTATGGGCGGAAACGGTGTGGAATTCGGTATCCAGGTAGCAGCCACGGGGAATACCTGGTATACAACAGAAGCTCCCCTGATCCTGGGCATCTTCCTGGAGCCCACCTATACTAAGGATGATCTGCTGGGATACCTGGGGGATAGCTGTGTGACAGAGGTGTATGGTTTGGGCGGTATGTCCGCGCTTGCAGGTCCAGCCTATGCCCAGGCGACTGGCGCCACCTTTGCGGATGCCAGGGATCGAACGGAACGGGCTAGAGCTGTTTCACTGGGTGAGCATACCTTCGCGCGTATTCCTTGGGATGATTTCCGTGGATTGCCCGTAGGAATCGATGTGCAAAAGGCCGTGGAACTCGATATCCTGCCCATCAGCCATGGCGGTTCTGCGCTAAAGACCGGGGGACAGGGTGGTGCAGGAGCAACTGAAATCCCAATGGACTGTTTCACGAAGGCTTTGCAGGGAGTTCACCGGGCTTTGTCGAATCAATGAAATAGAGCTGGTGATAATTATCTTGAGAAGTTAATTATCACAGCAAATTGATTGGTTGGGGACTCTGTATGCGGCTGCCATGCCCATAAAGCGCACCAAAATTGGTGTGGGTTAAGTAAGTATTACCAACTGCTTATTTAAAGATGAGATCGACTGAACGATCTGCTGACACAGGGGATTGATCTTGTGCCAGTCGA